>CANHLV010000126.1 GCA_947461495.1 Chitinophagaceae bacterium | reverse complement strand
TAGTCAGGGAAGTACCGCATCAAGTTTGGCTATTCCTAATGATGCAGTGTTTCGTTTTTGTCCGGGAGATGTAGTAGAAGGAAGAGCAATGGCACAAACTATGAATGCTCAGGGTAAACAGGCAATTATAACTTTATCGAGAGACGATGCAGGTAATCGTGGGCTTCAACAATCAGTCGGATCCGCCTTCACAGCACTTGGTGGCCAGGTTACAGCAATTACTCCATATCCAACTATCGGCAACGATTACACGAATCTTCTAACACAATTAAGGACTTTAATTCAACAATACACTGCAACTTACGGAGCGAATCAAGTTGGTGTTTATTTGGCTTCATTTGATGAGTGTAAAGATATTTTTCAGTCGGCCATTTCTGACCCGATTTTTTCATCTGTGAATTGGTATGGTGGAGATGGAATTGTATTGAGTTCAGTTTTGCTTACCAGTAATGCTGCTGCTCAATTTGCAGCGACAATAAATTTCTTTGCACCAAATTTCGGTTTACCTTTAACACCAAATCCAAAACTAGCTTATATTCAAAATGCGATCAGAACCAACACAGGTTATGAGCCCGATGCATACACATTTGCAGTTTATGATGCCATGTGGGTAATTGCCAATACTATCACTTCCTATTCCGGAGTAACTTCTGATTTTAATAAATTAAAAACTGATTTTGCCATTGAATCGAATCAACATTACGGAATAACCGGACCAACTGTTTTAAACTCCAATGGCGACAGAGATTCAGGTTCTTTTGATTATTTTGGTGTAGTGAATGAGAATGGCGTTTATAAATGGAAACTGGTTGGCAAATCATTATAAAGCCCGCTTTAATTCCCACTAAAAGGGGGAAAATGATTGTGTTTTACCGAGCAGCTGCAATATCAAATTAGTATCATTTTTTTATAAAAAGAGTCGGATGTTAAGTTTATTTAACTTTTACATCCGACTCTTTTCTTATCCAGCCTATCCAGCCCATCTCTACTTCAACGTCTTACTCAAAAATTCATCCAACGCGGATTCTCTCAATTCTGTAGCTAGTATTTTTCCTTGAGGATCGATTAATACATTATAAGGGATGCCGTCAAAACCATACAAATTGACAACAGCACTACTCCATTTTTTTAAATCACTAACATGCTTCCATGTTAAATGATCATTGTTTATGGCCTCAAGCCAGTTCTCTTTATCTTCATCCAAAGAAACACCAAGAACTGTAAAGTTTTTATTCTTGAATTTATTATAAGCGGCAACTACATTAGGATTCTCTCCTCTGCAAGGGCCACACCAGCTTGCCCAGAAATCAACCAACACATATTGTCCTTTTAATTGACTTAAAGAAAATGGTTTACCATCAACACCATTCAAAGTAAAATCAGGAGCCATCATTCCAACAGTTGGCTTTGCTGGAGCTTCAGTTGTAGTGCTGTTTTGTGTTGACAGCATTTTATTATACATAGCAATCATTTCAGCGATTCCTTTATGTTTGGGAAAACGTTTTGATAAGTCATTTACTCTTTTTGTCATCAAGGCCGGATCATTGTTTCTGTCGTTTCCTATTGCAAATATGGTTATGACGGGATCATTTGAACTATCGGTATATTTTTTTAGATAGTTTTGAAAATCAGTTACCATTTGATTGTATTTGTTTCTTTCAATAGTTACCAAACTATCATTGGGAATCATTGTCAGGGAATCGATAACAGCCGATTTACGGTCTAATGATTCTCCCCTCGAAACCAAACCTAATATCATTTCCTTCAACACTTTATTTACAGGTGAATTAAATTCATGTCCTTGAAAAGATTTTATATTGACATCAGCTTCCATTTTTAACTCTGAAACATCATTGATAAAGAAATATGAATTTTGATTATCTTTTTCAAGTCTAATTCTGAAAAGTCCTTCCTCATCAGCCATCCCATTTACAACAAAACGACCATTCTTGATTTCTGCAGTATCGATAACTTCAGGAGCTTTGTCATTAAAAAATAATTGTTCAAGATAAACATGCTGATTGGCTGCATTTTTTATTTTTCCGGAAACAACAAACTGTCCATCTTTTTTTGAAGTACACGTAACAAATAAAAATGCCAAACAAATAGTTAATATTACGCCTGAAGTTTTAATGGTTTGGTTCATACAATAAAATGTGGTTTTAGTTTTGAATTGTTTTGATTTTGAAAATTAATTTCTTGAAATAAATCAATAAATAGGAAAAAAACTTAAGGCTTTTCTTTCTGTACAAACCTAATTCCATTTTATTAAATTGATCTCTAAGTTCTTCTGAAACATTATCAATAATGTACAATGCGGAATTATAATTCCCCGTTTTTGTGAACCTTAATATTTCATTTCTGATTTCATTTTTGATAAAAAGCAAATACCACTTGTTTTTGCAATTCGTGGAAATCCAACCCTCATGAACATAGTTTATTCTTTTAACCAAATTTACGGGTACTGAAAAATGCACTACATTGGATAAATGTCCTTCGGTTCCTCTGTTGTAAATGCTCAATGGTTTACCACAATAAACTACAGTAGTTAATAAAGATAATTTATGCAAACAAGCCACATCTTCATTTGACTTTAGATTTTCGGGGAATTTTCCAGAGGCCAAGAAGACGGATTTTGTAACAACTACTGAACTCGTGTTGGTATAAAAATAAGGGTTTTTAAAAAAGTCGACGATTTTAATAGTATCAATCAAACTTTTTTTTGCTCTATATTTGATGTCACCTGATTCACTTTTTAAAATGCCTGCTGTGCAGAACATTTCTGCTTGTGGAAACAAATTGATACTCTCAACAATTTTAGATAAATAATCCGGCTCCCATTCATCATCAGCATCTATAAAGGAAAGATAAGTAAACCTGGAGGCTTCTACACCCCTATTTCTTGCGGCACTTGCTCCTTTATTCTCTTGTTGAATTATTGTGATTCTATCATCATGAAATGAATTGTTTATGATCTCAACACTATTATCAGTAGATCCATCATTGACAATTATCATTTCAAAATCCTGATAATCCTGAGATAAAATACTCTGTATTGTTTTCTTGATATTAGAAGCCTTATTATATAATGGAATAATTATGGAAATCATTAAAAGCGGAGATGTTTTAGATTTAATTAATTGTCTAAAATTTTCAAAAGTAATTTATTAACCAATTGCATGTCAGCTTTCCCTTTGCTTCTTCTTTTTACCTCTCCCGAAAATAAACCAATTAGTCCTTTTTTACCAGATTTATATTCATTTACTTTTTCAGGCATATTGTTAATTACTTCTTCAATCCATTTTATCACTTCTGATTCATCGCTTTCCTGAATGAGGTTCAAGGTTGATGCAGCTTCATACGCAGATTGATTAGGATTGGTAATGAGAGCTTGTAAAACTTTTCCTGATGCGTTGTTGAAACTTAATTTGCCCGACGATGTTAGTGTAATCAAATCAGCAATCAATTTGGATGAAAGCGGAAAATTTGAAAAGCCAATTCCATTTTCATTACAATAATATTTCAAAGGACCCAACATCCAATTGGCAACGGCTTTAAAGTCTTGTGAATATTTTATAACTGACTCAAAAAATAGTACATCTTCTTTATCGCTGCAAATCACCGAAGCATCATATTCTGAAAGTCCGAATTCATTGATGTATTTGTTTTTAACGTGATAAGGCAATGCAGGCATGCTTGATCTTATGTCATCAATGTATTTTTGGGTAATGATGAACGGAGGTAAATCGGGCTCCGGGAAGTAACGATAATCTTCTGCGTCTTCTTTAGTTCTTAATGAAAATGTGGAATTGTTATCCGCATCATAACTTCTGGTTTCCTGTTTGAAACTTTCATTTTTTTCTGTCAAAGAAACCAATCTTTCATATTCAATGTCGATAGCTTTTTTTACATGTCTGATGCTGTTGAGGTTTTTCACTTCAACGCGCTTGCCTAATTTATCATCTCCTTTCAAACGAATGGAAATATTGGCATCACAACGCATACTCCCCTCTTCCATATTACCATCACATACATCAAGCCAGCGTAGTGTTTTACGCAATTCCGTGAGAAACAAAAAAGCGTCTTCTGCACTGTGAATGACTGGCTCTGTAACGATTTCCACTAATGGTGTGCCCGCGCGATTTAAATCGATTAAAGTATAATCATTATCAACATCATGAATGCTTTTTCCTGCATCTTCTTCAATGTGAATTCTATTGAGCTGAATATTTTTCATTCCTTCTTGAGAAGCAATTAAAACAGTTCCACCTTTACAAATCGGCGCTGTATGCTGACTAATCTGATACCCTTTCGGAAGATCGGGATAGAAATAATTTTTACGAGCGAAATAATTATACAATTCGATTTCACAATTTAAGGCGATGCCTAGTTTAACAGCAAGTTCCACAGCTTTTTGATTCAGCTTGGGTAAAGTACCGGGATGCGCCAATGAAATCGGACTTACCTGTGTATTGGGAGCGGAGCCAAATGAAGTGTCGTCGGCACAAAACAATTTACTTTTTGTAGACAATTGCGCATGAACTTCCAAGCCAACAACTAATTGATATTTTTCGAGATTGCTCAACTTTTTTTTTAAGTATTCAAATGTAGAAAGTAAAAAATAAAAAAGGAGGATATTACTCCCCCTTGATTAAAAATTTAGAAATTATATAGTATTCACCTTAAAAAATAATAAAATTAAAGGCTCATAGTTTTTAGTTTTTTCGGTGGCTTTACCTCAAACTCCATTTCCTTGCCATTTCTCATCAATTTGATTTTGAATGATTCTCTTTTTTCATCTTCGCTGAGCAAAACCCTGATGTCATCTGTGTTGTTGATTTTTTGTCCAGATATTTCAGTCACGATATCGTCTTTCATTACACCTGCTTTTGCAGCAACTGAATTTTCTGCTACATCAATTACTTTCACGCCATTTCCTTCTTCTGTATCCTGAATTTTAACGCCTAATTTTTGTTTTGGAGGAAATGTATTAAAGCGGAATGGCATGCCTTCAGATTCTGGATCTCCAAAAGTTCCATTTCCTTCTATTCTGATTTCATCATTTTCACCAAATGGTGGTGGAGGAAATCCTGGACGTCCAAGAGGTCGTCTATTTCCACTCATATTTTTCATCACAATCACTTTACGATCTGTTTGGACTTTCAACTTCAACGTAGCTTTTGTTGTTTTTTCTTTGCCATTTCTGAGATAAGTGATTTTTACTTCTTCGTTAGGCTTATTTGCCGTAACTGCTTTATAAAGCGATTCTGGATCTTCTACTTTCTGACTATTGATTTTGGTGATGATGTCGTTTTCTAGAAGACCGGCTTTTTCTGCAGGACTTTCTTTAGTCAATGAAATGACTTTAGCACCCTTCTCAGATTTTTCCGTGCTCACGCCAAGAAATGCGATGCTGTCAGTTTTTTCATCGATACTACTAAAGTTTCCACTTTCATCTAAGTCGTCGCTAAACAAAAACGGACTGCCGTCTGCAATCATCATTTTTCTTTTGAGAATTTTCACACCGTCATCATTGAATTCTACCAATGGCTTTCCATTAACCATAATGGTGTCGCCTTCAATTTGAACAGTTATTTTGGTTTCCTTGTCTCCATCTTTACGGATAATGATCTCGCTGGTTTCGGTTTTAGATTCTGTTGATTTTTTTTCTTCTTGTGCAAATGCAAATGTTGTAATGGCAAGTGCTGCTGAGAGGGTAATTATTGTTTTTTTCATTTTATAAATCTTTACTACGAAATTTTTAGTACATCAAAAATAGACTGAAATTTTAATCTTGGCAAGATTTTTTTGGAAAAAGAACGGGATTTTTGGTTTTTTTTCACATTTGGGAGATGTTGGAATACGGAAGGGTTTATATTTCACTGTTTAAATCTTACCTATAAAAATGTAAAATGTAGAATATCCAATGTAAAATGTAAAAGTGGTAATTCGGAAATGAAATTAGCATTTTCTTATGTACAATAATTCGTGAATTCGTGGCTACCCATCACGAAACGTTCCGATGGAACGAACCTAAAAAATTATCATTTCAGTCTAAAGACGAGATGTTCCTATGGAACATTTCGAAAAATGCATTCATTGCGCC
>CANHLV010000125.1 GCA_947461495.1 Chitinophagaceae bacterium | reverse complement strand
CTAAAAAGCGCTTACAAAGTAAACGCTTTTATGCTTTTTAAATTTGTTATTTATTAGAAATTGAATGAAATCTTACTGAATAATCTTCTTCCATTGAAACCCATTTGAACCGACTCCCATGCGCCTCCTGTTTCATTGTCAAATGATTCATAACGTGCATTAGGAACTGCAGCAAAATTAGGATGTACATTTAATACATTGTCAACACCAAAAAAGACTGAGACTTTTTTAGAAAGTTTTACAGCGCCATACAAATCAATTGTTGCTTTTCCACTGTATACAAATTCTTCTTTTACAACATTAACACCATCACTATATCCATCGATATCAACATAAGGATCTATTCCAGTAAAGCTTCCAGAAATGGCAGGATCTCCAGGACCACCAGTACCTGCGGCACTAGCTAAACCTGTCCAGCCAAAACCCAAGGTGGTTAATTTTCCAAAATAATTGACATGGGTACCAACTGTCCATTTTTTGAAAGTATAGTCAACAGTTAAATTGAATTTCATATTTGGAGCGGATGCTTTAAGAAATGCTTCTTCTCTGTCGCTGAAAAAAGTTTTACGATGTACATAACTGTCGTTTAAAACATCAGGTATATTTACCTTATCAACTTTCATGGATTGGAAATTTCCTGCTAATAGTGCTTTAATTGATTTGTTCGGGCTCAGTTTTTTGCTATAATCAATTAGGATGTCAACACCGTAATTTGTAGTGTTTACAGAGTTGGCAAAGAATTGAGTGGTTGCTACATTTAAAGCATTCATTTCGTCGGTTAGAACAGTAGGAAGGGTAGTGTCTCCTGCTGAGAATAAGCCAGACAATACGATTCTGTCTTTTACTTTCACTACGTAGCCATCAACCGTAACCGTTAGTCCTTTTATAGGTTTCCATGCAAAACCGAAACTTGCGTTTACAGATGTTTCTTGTTTAAGCTTATCAATACCTGCAGCTTTTGTAATCACATCATTATTACGGGCTATTCTTGATTGCACAAGCTGAGCGCCATAGAAAGATGTAAGTGTGTTGCTAAAATTGATTTGTTGTAAAGAAGGAGCTCTGAAACCGGTGCTAACAGAACCTCTAAGATTGAAATTGTCTACTACTTTATAACGTGAAGCTATTTTAAAAGTTGCAACAGAACCGAAATCGGAATAGTTTTCAAATCTTACGGCTCCATCAATCAATAATGCTTTTGTTGCTTTTAATTCTGCATCTACATATAAACTAAGATTTGTTCTTGATGCTTTCACTTCATCATTTGGACTAAACCCAGGGAAACCCTGAGCTCCGGAAGCTTGGCCAAAAGAATTGGTGTATTGTCTGTAAGAAGCTTCTTCACCTTTGTAAATTTCATAATTCTCATATCTGAATTCTGCACCTAAACCAAGGTTAAGTCCTTCTGCTACATTTGAAAATGATTTGCTGAAATCAAGGTTGGTAGTATTTTGTAAGAAATTAAAACCACCATCATCAAAATGGGTTTGTCTTTCGCTGCCTGGTATGATGATCATAGAAGCATTGAAAGTTTTGTCTCCGTAATAATGAAAATCGTTTTTTCCAATAGTATTACTAAAATCCCAATTCCATCCTTTTGCCAAATTTCCTCTGATACCTGCTGCCAATGAAATATCATTGATTTTGGTTTGGATATGAGGGTTGTAGTAAGTCTCTCCGTCTGATGTAATTTTCATAATGTTGGGATCAAATACTAAATTGCCCAGAGCATCAACGGGGAAACGCTGAGGGTTCCAGCTATAGTTTCTCGTGTAAGCGTAAGCGTCAGAAGCTTTGTTATTGAATCCACCGAAAGCGTAAACAGTAGTTTTCTTTGATTCGCTGGTAGGTATTTCCATGTTGAACATTGTTCCTACAGTAGCAACAGATCCATCACCGAAAGCTCTTCTGCTGCCATTTAAAGGCATGGCATTTTTGTTAGTAGAAACGTTTGTATCAGCAACTTGACGGAATGTTTTTGCCTGATTTAAATAATCAAATGATATGTTTAAAAAGCCACCGTAAGGATTTAATTTGATGCCATGATTGGCAGAGAAGGTGAATGTTCCTCCATCGATTTTATTTCCATATATATATTGATTGCCTCCTTTGGTAGCATGTGAATTGTATTTATCATCGTAATTACCCGCCCAACCTGTGTTAATCGTCCAGTTGTTTACATCTTTTTTCAACACAATGTTCATTACGCCTGCCATAGCATCAGATCCGTATTGTGCCGAGGCGCCATCTCTCAGGATTTCAATTCTATCAACAGCTGCTTGAGAAAATCCATTTAAATCTGTCCCGGAATTTCCTCTTCCTCTAGTGCCAAACAAGGCTACAAAAGCTGTGTTATGTCTTCTTTTTCCATTAATTAAAACTAAGGTTTGATCAGGGCCAAGGCCTCTCAATGTTCCTAAATCTATATGATCTGCACCATCAGAACCTGTTTGTTTATTGTAGTTGAAAGAAGGAGCTGCCATATTTAATACAGAAGTAAGGTCCATTCTTGCAGATGGTAAACCAGCTTGATTGATTTTAATAACGTCAACGGGTACTGCTGTTTCTGTTTTAGCCCTTGCAGCACCTCTTGTGCCCAATACAACTACATCTGAGATTTCAGTTGCAGCAGATTCGAGAGATACCGTAATAACCATTTCATTTCCCAGTGTCAGTTCAAGGTCTTTATAACCAACACAACTAATTTTTACAGTTGTAGATGCATTTCCTACAATAGTTGCCTGACCATTTTCGTCACTAACGCTTCCTTTATTGTCTTTTACAAGAGCAGAAACATGAGGCAAAGGATTTCCGGTTTGAGAATCCTTTATTTTTAAAGTGTAGGTTTTTTGAGCGAAACTGATTCCTGTTAACATGACTGCAAGTAACAGTAAGATAATCTTTCTCATAAATTTAATGGTTTGGGTTAATTGCAAAATTGGCCTAAAGCGTGAAAGTACAATAAAATAAATATATTGATGGATTGGTTTCCAACAGATTATCCACGGGAGTGATTTGATAATTTGATGATGTGCCAATTTGATGATTGGTTAATTTGGAAATTGGGTGATTAGTAATTAGGGAATTAGGGATTAGTAATTGGGGATTAGTAATTGGGAATTAGTAGGAGTAGTAATTGGGTAATTAGGGACTGGGGATGAGGGATTGGGGATTTTTTGGGTATTAAAAAACTCCTGATTAGCAGGAGTTTTTTTGTGCGGCAAAGGAGATTCGAACTCCCACGCCCTTTCGAGCGCTACCACCTCAAGGTAGTGCGTCTACCAATTTCGCCATCGCCGCATAAGAAATGAACTTTCTTATTTTGAGGACGCCAAAGATAAAATGAATGATTCGAAAATTGAAAAATTAGTTTTTGAGAAGGTATTCTCTTATTTCTTCAAAACAATTCTGAAAGTAGTCCCTTTCCCCACTTCGCTTTGCTTAACATATAAATTGCCTTTGTGGTATTGCTCTATGATTCTTTTGCTTAGTGAAAGTCCAAGGCCCCAACCTCTTTTTTTTGTGGTAAATCCTGGCTTGAAAACATTCGCTATGTTTTTTTTACTAATACCTTTACCAGTATCTGAAACATCGATTTTGATTTCTGTTTTATCATCAACAATAGTTACGATTATTTTACCATGACCATCTAAAGCATCCAGTGCATTTTTCAAAAGATTCTCAATAACCCAGTCAAATAATGGCGCATTGATTAATCCGATAATATTTCTTTCTTGAGGTAATTTGATTTCAAAATTTACTTTTTCGCTGGATCTTCTTTTAATATAATTTACCATACTTTCAACCTGGTCAGTGATATTGGTGGCTATCAGTTGGGGCGTACTTCCTATTTTGCCAAATCTGTCGCTCACAAGTTTTAGTCTTTCTACATCTTTACTCATTTCTGCTGCTATTTTTTCATTGCCTTGCATTTCTTTGAGCATTTCTACCCATCCTTCTAAAGATGAAATTGGGGTGCCGAGTTGATGAGCAGTTTCTTTAGCCATACCTGCCCAAACCTGATTTTGGGTAGATTTGTTTCTGGTGGTAATGGTAATCAATGTAATGACGATGAAAAAAGCAACGATGATGAGCTGAATGATTGGGTAGTATCTTACCTCTTTCAATAATTCAGAATCACCATAATAGTATTTATTATATATAAGGGGTTCTTTGTTTATTTCGACTACAATACATTGATGCTGACCTTTGAATTCTTCCAGTTTTTTTGAAAGGAAATTGCTATCTGATTTAATTGCATCAGGCTCTATATTGAGATAATTTCCGGTAGGTCTATCATTCTCATCAGTTTCTATTATTGGTATCTCAACATTTTCATTGGTGATGATATTCGTTAAATTGAGTGCCGATTGGTCTGTAGTAGTGCTTCTTGTTTTAAGTGATTCAGCCCATATGTTTACTTTTCTCCTTTCGTCTGTGGCAATTTTTTTCGACAGGTAATTTGAGTAGAATATAGTGCCCGTTACAATAGCAATTGCAATTATAGCCAGTGAGGTTCGCCAGTTGATGAATTGAGAAAACATAAGTAAAATTAATGCATTGGAGGCTAAAAAAATGTAAGTTTGTATTCGTTAAAAAAGTAAAGATAAATGGTTCAACCTTCAGTAGCAGTGGTGATCTTGAATTGGAATGGAAAAAAATTTCTGGAGCAGTTTCTTCCATCTGTGTTGGACGCCACTTACGCTAATTGTAAAATAATAGTTGCAGATAATGCCTCTGATGATGATTCTGTTTCTTTTTTACAACAAAAATACCCTTCAGTAGAAATTATATTAAATCCATCCAACGAAGGTTTTGCAAAGGGGTATAATACGGCTTTAAAGCAAGTGGAAGCTGCATATTATGTTTTATTGAATAGTGATGTAGAAGTGACTCCAAGTTGGATTGAGCCGATAATAGAATTGATGGAGTCGGATAAAAAAATAGGCGCTTGTCAACCCAAAATATTATCTTTTAATAATAAGTCCGAATTTGAATATGCAGGTGCTTCTGGAGGCTGGATAGATAGTTTCGGGTATCCGTTTACGAGGGGTCGAGTATTTGATGTTTGTGAGAAAGATATGGGGCAATATGATGATGCAACACCGTGTTTTTGGGCAACAGGAGCAGCAATGTTTGTAAGGTCTGATGTTTATCATGAAATGAATGGGTTGGATGAATATTTTTTTGCGCATCAGGAAGAAATAGATTTATGTTGGCGTATGCAGTTGTTTGGATATAAAATTTATGTACAGCCGAAATCAGTTGTTTATCATGTAGGAGGCGGCACTTTGCCCAAAGGGAACAGCCGTAAAGTATTTTTGAATTTTAGGAATAATCTGATCATGTTGGCAAAAAATCTCCCATTTTGGAAAGGTTGCTGGAAAATTTCGGTAAGATTTGGGTTAGATGCGGTTGCAGCGTGGAAAGGACTTTTAGCTGGAGAGTTTCAATATTTTATGGCGATAGCAAAGTCGCATATAGCATTTATGAATTGGTTGCTTTTTGTCAAACGAACAACTCCCAAGCCTGAATATCCTTCCTATATATTTAATGGTTGGTATCGTGGAATGTTGATTTGGGATTATTTTTTTAAAAACAAAAAGATCTTTAAAGAAATTATTGATACTAAATAATTTTTTTTAAAAAGAACACCTTATTTTTGCCTCCGAAAAAAATAGATTATGCAACAGGAATACAAAGAAGTAATCGACAATACACACAAGGATTTCACACACAATTGGGTGTCTTCATCAAGATTCATTTGGTTTTGTCAGGTTTTTGTGATCATTGCATTTGTATTGGGAGGATGTTATAGTTTATACACTCACAGATATAAAGGGAAGCCTGAGGTAAATGTTCCGGAGAATACATTGTACAATCCGAAATACAAATAAAAAAGTTTTGTTTTTTTAAAGAAAGTATGCTTATTTTTGCACTCCTTTAAAAAAGATAGTTCTTATACAATATGCGGAAGTAGCTCATTTGGTAGAGCACGACCTTGCCAAGGTCGGGGTGGCCGGTTCGAGCCCGGTCTTCCGCTCATTTTTCCCGTCACGATTACCCGGACGGGATTTTTTTTAAATAATTTACTTATCATCATTTTTGATG
>CANHLV010000124.1 GCA_947461495.1 Chitinophagaceae bacterium | reverse complement strand
TAGTTCTTCTTTTTTATCGAGTTGGGCAAGACATTTATTACAAATCTTAAAACAACAATCTTCATCAACATATTTTGCATAAGGAACTTCGTAAACAGATAGTGAAGTAGTCGTACTACATAGCTCACATTTATTTTCGCTCCTGGCGGACAATTTTTCTTCGAGCTTCATTTTTTTTGATTGTTTATAATGCGATTTAATAATTAGTTTATAATTCAAGATAAATGTTTTTCTTGGAAGCGTCTGTTATACTTTCTAATAAATTAAAATATCTTATTACCTAACAATAATCTGCACCGCTCTCCTTGTGTAATTGCTTAACGTAAACTAATTTTTAACAGCATTGGTGTCATTGATGGATGTGATGATTAATGTATGAAAAGCCTTTTTGGCAAACTTACATTGCATTTGTTTTATGGAAAAGTTTTCTGTAGACACAATATAAATAAGGCGTTTTTCAATTATAAAAAATAAAGCGTAACCAACATGAAATAGCCATAAAATTAGGCTGGATACCAACCGAGAATGAAGCGTCACGAAATCTCGGTGATAATAAAGGCTATAACATGTGGCAATTATGTAAAATAAAATTAACACATGAAATAGCCATAAGAGTTGGTTCATACCAACCGAGAATGGTAATAAAGGCCATAACATGTGGCAATTATGTAAAATAAAATTAACACATGAAATATATGCTAACCATATTCCTCGTTTTGGGATCAGTGTGCTATTCTCAATGTACAAATGTTTTCGGAAAGAAAATAATTTGTCCTGATCTAGAAGATAGTCTGTTTTTATATAATAATGCTATTAAGGTAAATGCTTTTTTTGAAAATAATAAATTATACGTTAAAACGAGAAGCAGAAAACTTAACAGTAATTTTGATAAGAAGGATATTTATATAACGCTGCAGCGTGCACGAAGTCTATTTTTTGTCGTCAGACGTGACAGTTCGCTCAAAAATAAAAACGATCCTAATTATATTCAACCATTCGAAAAATATTCAGATATTACTTATACTCAATATTATCAAGAAATAGATGAATATAAGTTTTACCAGCGTGAACTTGAAAATCAGATTATCAATGCAGAATCGCCAATGCCTGTTTATGATAATCGAATTTGTCCTTTTGTTGTTAATGAATACAACTGTGTGGATTCATCTAGTATTTATTTTGGAGACATCGTTAATATTCCAATGTATATTCCTGTTGTTATAAAACCTTTTTCAATGTTATCCTCTAGTGAAATTATATTACGTAAAAAAATATTGAATCCTGAAAATAGAAAAAGAGATGATACGGTGAAAACAGAATACAATTCAGTATCAAATTTATCTACTGGTAAAGTTAATGAGTCTTTGCACAAAAAAGGATTACCTGTATTCATGTATAATAATTATGGATCAGGTTCAATAATTGGATTTATAGATGAAAGAGAATTTACAAAATTGAAACCAGAAGAATATGAGAAATATGTAGTTCTCGGTTTTGCCAGAGAATTGCTGGGAAATGAGGAAATGCTTGAAAAATGGATTAAAATTAAATACGGAGAACATTTTGTGGATTTTAAATAATTTTATTATCTATCATTTCAATATTTATAATTTATTTTCTACTCCCAAATCAGTAGGATTTGAAAACAGAAATTTGATTTTGTTATTAATCCCTTTGATTTGGGATGTTTTTTTATAAATAGTCACATATTCATGAAGTAATATTTTTAAAGGATTGTGGGTATCAATATTATTGGTTATCCCATACAAAGGAGTTGATTTCTCACGTTGATAAGTTCCGAACAGATGATCAAAAATCATCAATATGCCACCCATGTTTTTATCAATATATTCAGGGTTGCTACCATGATGAACCCTGTGATTTGAAGGTGTATTAAATACCAGATCTATTACTCCCAGTTTTTTTATCTTTTCTGTATGAATTATATAACCAAATATTGCACTCAATGTCTCAAAGAATAAAATCATTTGTGGTGGAATGCCAATAAAACAAAGTGGAATCCAGAATAAAAAACGATAAAAGGAATGAATAAAATTAATTCTAAACCCAACTGATAAATTATAATGAACAGATGAATGGTGAGTTACATGAGCTGCCCAAAGAATACGTGTTTTGTGACCTAAATAATGATAAACATAATTTATAAAATCACAAAGCAAAAATCCAATAAGCCAAAGCTTTATTGAAACTTTAGGAGTTAGAAAAGAAAAATGATAAGTGAAAGAATAAATACTGAGTGCGACAAATTTCATTAACAGTCCTGCAATCAGTACTCCTACCCCAATTACTAAATTAGCCAGCATGTCTTTTATTAAATCGCCTTTAGGATATAATATGATTGCAATGAATAATTCTAAAATAAATCCGGAAAGCAGAATAATTACTCCTATTTGTTCTATAGCAAACATGATTATTATTAAATAACTACAAATGATGTGAAACGAAAATGAGTTATTTATTTAATAAAGCTGATGCTCAACTAAATGACAGTTATCAATAATTTAAATGATTGTAATGTAAGCATGAATTAATATAGCGTAATATTTTATTGTTTTAAGGGATTCTTGTTTTTTATTGAAGCTTTAAATAAATTATGTTAATGCTATCTCCTTTTATATCTCCGGAAACTAATACTTTTCTGATTGCATTACAAAATCCTTTCTCATTGTGAGCATCTCCAAAATCATCAATTCCTGCACCTTGTACAAAATATTTTTTTTTATTTAATCTTATTGCCAAAAAGCAGCCGTTGCCTTTCATGTTAAATTGACAGGAACCACAGCTAGCTTCAGCTTCATAAAACGAACGACTACTATCAGCCGGATTTGTATTTTTAAAATCTTGTGAAAAACAATGATTACTCATTAAGTTGATAAAAATTAAGAGTATGCTTTTTTGTAACATTTTTATTTTGATTGATTATACAATTGACGATACCTTGCGGCCTCTTTTACATTTCCCAAGGCTACATAAGTATCTGCCAATATTCCATAACTTTTTTTAAGATTGCCATTTATTGAAAGTGAAATATTTGCATATTCAAGTGCCTGAAGATAATTATTACTTAGAAACGAAACTGCTGCGATATTTTGTAATACCATCAGATTCTTTGGTTCTATCTTTTCAGCTTTTTTCAGGTAATATAAAGCGCTATCATAATTTTTTATTGAAGAGAACAATGAAGCCATATTATTAAGTATAAAAACATTTTCGCCGTTGTATACAATGCTTTGATGATAGCATGATATCGAAGTTGTTGGATCTCCAATTTTTGAATAATAAAGGCCTTTCATAATAAATAAATCTCCGAGATTGTTTTTGGGTTTTTTTGCATTGGGATCAATCTTAACAGCCATTTCATAATATTTTTGAGCGCTGTCGAATTGGTATTTTGCTTGAAACAATACTCCTAAGTTGTTTGTTGCCATTATGTATGCCGAATCAAGTAAAACAGCTTTTCTATAATGCAAAATGGCTTGTGCTGTATCATCAAGTTGAGTATAACAAAGTCCGGAATTATAATGAGACAATTTATTCTCGGGCAAAATTTCCAAACTCTTATTAAAATGCAATAATGAATTTCTAAGGTAAATGTTTTTCTCAGCGGTGTCTGTTATACTTTCTGATAAATTCAAATATTCTGTTGCCAAACTATATTGTGCACGACTGCTTTTTGGTGAGCGCTCTACACCCTTTGTAAATAAAATGAGATTTGATTTCCAATCTGCTGCCCTATTTATAGTTAATACAGAAAAAACAATCAATAAGATTGAAACGAATCCTGTAAAAACCATTTTATTTTTAAACGAAAAATCTTTCGGATTTATATTGAAACGATTTATTGAAAGAATAATCAATCCGGTTGAAAAAGCAAATGAAGGGACAAATAAAAATCTTTCTCCTATTGTAGCTCCATTGATTAAAAAAAGATTGTTCGTTGGTGCAGAACTAATAAAAAAGAATAGAATTAAAAATGAAAACAATGGTTGTTTCTTAAATCGTAAAATCGCATAAATAAAAAGTCCACCATAAATGATCAATCCCAACCAAGCAATAACAGAACTCCAGTTTACCAGTGGAATCTGGTTGTATGAATAATCCCATGTTAAAGGCCATGGCACAAAAAGTAATCTGATATAATGAAATAGAATTACCGATTTTGTAGCTGTTGTTTGCCAAATACTTGTGGAAGCGTTTAAGACATTTTCAAGAATGGCCATATCCTTGCTTTGTGTTGAAATGCCAATTACATTATGTCTGATGATTAAAAAAAGGAATGTCATCAAACCCAATGGAATCAATACTTTTAATGATGTTTTAATTTCTTTTTTCTGAATCATGATCACACTCAATGGAATGATAATCAAAAAAGCAACAGCACTTTCTTTTGATAACAATGATAAAAAATAAAACAAAGAACCTAGTCCAATAAAGAGCCATGAATTGTTTTTTTCTGCGTCTTCATGTAAGAAAAAACGCCATGCCATAAAGCCAAATAACGCTGCCAGTAATTCGTCCATACTTTTTACACTAGATACCACCTCGGTATGAATCGGATGAACAACAAACAATAAAGCCATTAAAGCAATAGCATAAATATGAAATCCTGAAAATAATTTTCGTAATAATTCAAATACAACCAGAGCAACAAATATGTAAAACAACATGTTTATGAAATGTGCTGCTGAAGGGGAATTATCAAATAATGTTTTCTGAACAGCAAATACAGTAAGCGTTATCGGACGATATGGTTGCACTCCTGTTGTTCCGTCAAATTGATTTAATGAGCCTTTAGAAAAAATATCTGCAATACCGTCAATGCCTTGTTGCACAGATTTGTGTTTCAAATAAAACAAATCATCATCAAGAGTGAAATCAAATTTTATAGATTGGCCATACAGCATGATAACAACAGCCACAAGAAAAATTTTGATTAAAAAAATGTTGGGGGATTTTTTTTCAACAACAACTTGGGGTTTATTTGCAGCTGGCTGGGTTTTAGTTTTCGACATCAAAATTGATTTGTGAATTGTTAAAAAACTACACGTGATACAAGGTTATTTTTACTTGATATACATTTGCAAAAGTAATTTAATTGAAAATTCTTTTTCTTAAATTTTAATCTTATCATTTAACCATATGAAGTTTTTTTACAACAAAGCAACTCTTCTATTTTTCTTTTTAACGGGATCTATATTTTCAGCCCAAGCTCAAAACCCAAAAGAGTATTACAACTACAGTGTTTCTTATTACGAATATGTGGATGACATACAAATGGTCATGATATTTTTCGGTGTTGCAGACCATCAGGAGGCTTACAGATACAGCATGATGAATTCTTCTATGTACATTCCTGATCCAAATCCAAATATTTATTTGTTCCGAAATAGAAGAGGCGAAATTATACGTGCCTATAATCTTTGTGAAAGCAAAATCAGCGATTATAAAATCTTGAAGCCTCAAGAGGTAAAGCAAAAAGAAATTCAACAACATCGCACCAACAGTTATTCTTTTGTTGAAAATACCAAAAAAATACAAAGATTCAACAACAGGTATTCTTTGAAATATGCAGATGTTGATTTGACAAATGCGAAATGGGGCATTATTGATAAAAAGGGAAATGTTATTATAAGAGCTAGTTATCAGGAAATATTTGCTGTAACAAAAAATGGTGTACTACAAGCAAAGTTGAATGACAAGTGGGGTATTTTGAATCCAATAGGAGAACAAAAACAACCTTTCATATATGATGAGATGCAATGCCTGAGTTACAACGGTGGTAGTTTTTTGGGTAAGAGAAAAAACAAATGCAGTTTTTTTGACAGTAACGGAATCAAAATCAGTAAAAGAGAATATGATTTTGCAGAAAGTTTTTGGAGCAGAAGAGCTAGAGTCGCCATAAAAGACAAATTTGGTTATATCGATAGCACCGGAAACGAAGTAATACCTTTGATTTATAAAAGGGCCGAGCCATTTTATTATAATGTGGCCGTTGTAGGTGATGGCAAAAAATATGGCATGATCAATAATCTAGGGCAAACTATCGAACCCATGATTTACGATCGTATCATCGACAATTATGATGAAAAAAAGATGGTTACAGTTGGTTATTTTGGGTTCATCAAC
>CANHLV010000123.1 GCA_947461495.1 Chitinophagaceae bacterium | reverse complement strand
TCCGCACTTACCAAAGCGTCTTCCACATCATCCAAAACTTCTGCATCTACTGTGCTTTTTCCTGCAACAGCTTTCGCGATTTTACTAAAAAAGCCTTCCTTGGTTTTTTGTAAACCTTGATCGAGTGATTCTTTTTGTTCTTTTTTACCGAATAATTTATCAAATAATCCCATGTGCAGTTAATAATATACTTAAAAAAATAAACTTCCAAAAACGAATAAAGCCATTCTGAAATAACAGAACAGCTTTACAATAATTTCTTGAATTAAAAATACTATTGACCTAAGAAATCTTTGATTTTATCTTTATGTACCATAGCTTCTTTGAAAGTATAGGCACCAGATTTAGGACTGCGCAAGGTACGAATCACTTTTGTCCAGTTTTTCGCTTCTGCTGCTGCTTTTTGGTCTTTAGTTTTAATCGCGGTTTTAGCTGCTTTTGCCATTGTTGTTATTTTGGTGAATTACGATTTGATACAATTCATGTATTCAATTCAATAAATCGATTTACTATTTAATTTCTTTGTGAACTGTAACCTTTTTTAGGATAGAGTTATACTTTTTCAACTCCATACGTTCTGGAGTATTTTTTTTGTTCTTGGTGGTAATGTAACGGCTTGTACCCGGCTGACCGCTGGTCTTGTGCTCGGTACACTCCAAAATCACCTGAACCCTGTTACCTTTCTTTGCCATTTTTTATTGTTTTAACACTGATTAAATTTTTTCTCCTGCAGCACGTAACTCTTTTACTACACTGTATAGACCATTTTTATTGATGGTTCTGATTGCTTCTGAAGACAATTTCAAAGTCACCCATTTGTCTTCTTCAGCCAAAAAATAACGCTTGGTTTGTAAGTTTGGTAAAAACCTGCGTTTTGTTTTGATGTTGGAGTGAGAAACCTTATTACCTGTAATTGGTTTCTTACCCGTTAATTGACATACTCTAGCCATGTTCCTTATTTTTGGACGGCAAAGGTAGGAAATTAACTGAATAAATAAAGTTTCATGTAAAGTATTTTTCTAAAACATGGAAAAAAATCCGTTCTTTCGGAAGATTTTGTTCTAAAAATTAAATAAATCAGTTGAAAACATGCATAAAATCACAACGAAACACATAGAAAATTTTGCTTTTGAATCTACAATTGATGCTTATCAATTTAAAATGGACAGCTCAGATTCACCTACCGGAGCCGGTGCTCCCAGTCCTAAAAAATTGATGTTGTCCGCATTGGCAGGTTGCACAGGCATTGATGTGGTGTCTATTTTGCAAAAAATGAAAGTAGATTTTACAGAATTTTCTATTGACATTGAGGCTTCCCTAACTGAAGAACATCCCAAAATTTACGACAAGGTTTCTATTTTGTATTCTATTAAAGTTTTGGAAACAGACAAGCCTAAAGTAGAAAGAGCTGTGCAATTGTCGAAAGAAAAATACTGCGGCGTTAGTGCAATGTTTGGGTATTTCGCAGCAATTACATGGAGGATTAATTTCCTTTAATTCTTGTTGGACGTAGGGTTATCCTAATCATTTGAAGCAGCACAGCCAACACTATCAATCCTACCCCGAAATAAAAATGCCCACTCAGCATATTGTGTTCTTTAAAAATCACAAATGCCAATAACACACCATATAGAGGCTCAAGATTGTAAGTCAAATTCTGAGTAAACGCTGAAATTTTTTTCAACGATTGTAATTGCAAATCAAAGGCAATAACGGTACAAAAAATGCTTAACACCAAAAGCCAGATCCAGTCGGAACCTGTTGGCAAAAAATAGCCCGGACTAAACTTCATAAAATAAAAAGGTAAAAAGCAACTAAGCAATAACAATCCTCCTGCAAACTCAAACAGAATCAATGTTTCTGCAGAAAAATCATTCAATAGTCTCTTGTTGTAAATAGGAAACAATGCACTTCCAAAAGCAGAAATGATTCCGAATATAATTCCAATCTGATATTGTGGGTGAAAATCAAAAATGATATAAATACCTACTATTGCAAGCAAGCCCAAAATCAACTCTACTACTACAATTCTTTTATTCAAAATAATCGGCTCGAGTATCGCAGAAAAAAATCCAGCACCGGAAATACAAACCACCGCAACAGAAGCATTCGCATATTTTACACTTCCATAAAAAGTCACCCAATGCAATGCCAGAATCAAACCCACCCTTGAAATTCGAAAAAAATCTCTTCTATGTATGCCTTTCAACTCTCCTTTAAAATAACTGATTACAGCAATGATGATAACAGAAATGAACAAACGATACCATACCAATAAACCTTCATTCAATTCTATCAGCTTTCCTATAATTGCAGTAAAGCCAGCTAGGAAAACCGCTGCGTGAAGTTGGATGAATGCTTTTTTCATGGAGGACAAAGGTAGCAGGTTAGGTTTATTTTTTTGCGGGGGTAATTGTTGGTTCAAAAGGTTTCAAAGGTTTAATATGTTCAAGAGGTTACATTTTATTCAGAAACAAACCTTTTGAACCAATTGAACATATTGAACTTTGGAACTATCCAGCCTATCCAGTATATCCAGCATATCCAGCATATACAGCTCATCCAGCCTATCCAGCATCTCAATTTTTCACTTTTTACTTTTTAATATTCCCCTGCCATGTCCAAATAAAACTAAACATAAGTATATTTGCCCACTTATAAATTTACTTTCATGAAGGAAAAAACAAATTTTGATAAAATTCTTGCAGAAGCATCAAGTGCAAAGTCATTCAATAATTTGAACTACAAAAGGATTAACAACATCACAGGTTGGGCAGTTTGCCTAATTGCTTGTGCCGTTTATTTAATGACTATGGAAGCTACCGGCAGCTTATGGGATTGCGGAGAATTTGCTTCCAGTGCCTACAAACTTCAGATTCCCCATCCACCCGGGGCGCCATTATTTGTGCTGATCGGCCGGCTTTTCATGATTCCTTTCGACCCGCATCATGCAGCTACTGGTGTTAATACCATGAGCGCATTAGCTAGTGGTTTTACTATATTGTTTTTATTCTGGACCATAACCCATTTTGCGCGTAAAATCGTGATGAAAAACCAGGATGAACTTACCTCCGGAAATATTTTTGCGATCATGTCGGCCGGAGTTGTTGGTGCATTTGCTTACACTTTTTCTGATTCTTTTTGGTACAGTGCGGTTGAAGGTGAAGTGTATGCATTATCCTCTTTTTTTACTGCTGTTGTGTTTTGGGCAATGGTAAAATGGGAGCAGGCAGTTACAGAAGAACAAGATCAAGGTATTAAAGGGCATTTCACTAAAGCAGACAGATGGATTATTCTTATATTCTATCTGATGGGCTTGTCTATTGGTGTTCACTTATTGAATTTATTGACAATCCCAGCAATAGTTATCATCTATTATTTTAAGAGATACAATTCTACCCCATGGGGTACTTTCTTTGCTTTCCTCATTGGATGTATCATTACAGGACTTGTTCAGAAAGCAGTGATTCAATGGAGCATCAAAGGTGCAGGAAATATGGATATCCTTTTTGTAAACAGCTTTGGATTGCCATTCTTTACCGGCTTTGCATTTTTCTTTGTATTACTGGGAATATTGATATTTTTTGGTTTAAGAGTTGCAAGAAATAAAGACTGGAACTTTCTAAAACTTGGTTTATGGAGTTTTGCTTTTATGATGTTGGGCTTTTCTACTTATTTCACAACGATGGTAAGAAGTTCTGCAGATCCAAGTGTAGATATGTTCAATGTTGATAATCCTGTGAGTTTGGTAGGTTATGTAAGCCGTGAGCAATATGGGGACTGGCCTATACTTTATGGACAAGATTTTACAGCTCAAATTCAGGAAGCGAAAACCACTGATACTTATATCAAATCAAATGGTAGATATGAAAAGAACGGCAGAAAAGTACAATATGTATACGCTGATGCCGACAAACATCTTTTCCCTCGTATGTGGGATCAAAGTAATGATCAAGGACATGCAGATTACTATGCAAGTTGGGCAGGTATTGGTAAAAACCAAGATGGCTCTTATGAACGCGCTCCTACTATGGCCGAAAACATCGGATTCTTTTTTGATTATCAAATCAACTGGATGTATTGGAGGTATTTCATGTGGAATTTTGCAGGCAAACAAAATGACATACAAGGGACTAATATGAGTAATGTAAGAGATGGCAATTGGAAGACTGGTATTGGCTTCTATGATAAAATGCGCCTGGGTGATCAAGAAACGCTACCTGATACCCTTAAAAACAACAAAGCAAACAACAAGTTATATCTCCTTCCATTTATTTTGGGCGTTCTTGGAATCCTATACCAATACAAAAAAGACAAAAAAGACGCATTAATTACCGGGCTACTGTTTTTCTTTACTGGCATTGCCATTTGCCTCTACTTGAATCAAGCAGGTAACCAGCCACGTGAGCGTGACTACGCTTATGTAGGGTCATTTTATGCATTTGCCATTTGGATTGGATTAGGCGTTTTATATATCAGAGAATTACTTTCAGGATTACTGAAAAACAATCAAATTGGCGGCTATGCAGCAGCGCTAGTTTGCCTTTTAGCAGTGCCTGCTATAATGGCAAGCCAAGAATGGGATGACCATGATAGAAGTCAGAAATTACTTGCCAGAGATTTAGCAAAAGACTATTTAGAAAGCTGTGCTCCTAACGCCATTTTGATCTCATTTGGTGATAATGATACTTATCCATTATGGTATGCGCAGGAAGTTGAAGGCATTCGTACAGACGTTCGCGTTATCAATAGCAGTTTGTTAGGGACAGACTGGTACATTAACGAATTGAGATATAAAGTAAATCAAAGCGACCCGATTGATCCCATTTGGTCCGCATCACAAATTGAAGGATCTACAAGAGATGTGGTTAGATATAATCCTTCAGGCAATCCTAATCAATTTATGGATTTATACACCATGATGAAAGATTATGCGGGATCAGATGATCCAGCAAAAGGTGCTATCCTCAACGAAGATGGTATTTTAAACACCTTTCCATCTCAAATGGTTTCCGTTCCCGTTGATTTAAATTTGGTAAAACAAAATGGTACTGTAAATGCAGATGATGCCGTTGTTGATTCCTTAAAATTTAAAATCGAAAAAAATTATATCTATAAAAATGATGCAGCTATTTTAAATATCATTGCTGCCAACAAATGGAAGCGTCCAATTTATTTTACTTCTCCTTATGATGAACTAGGATTCCAAAAATACCTACGTCAAGACGGTATGACTTATCGCTTAGTTCCTATAGATAATGGTGGTGTAAATCAGAATTGGGTGGTTAAAAACATGTTGGATAAGACCAAATTTGCTTCCGGTAATGCACAAACAAAAGGTGTTTATTTCGATGAGGAAAATCGCAGACATTTAAACAGTATCCGTTTGGCTTATGCACAATCAGCCGGTGCTTTAGCAGATGCAGGGAGAAAAGAAGATGCCAGAAAATTGCTAAATAGATGTGATTCCATGATGGATCAGGAAAACATCCCTTATGGAATGGCTGGCCGATATCAGCAACATAATCAAATTTCAATGCAAATGCTTTACTCTTCCTATAAAGCCGGAGATACAGTTTTAATTGCTAAAATAGAAAAGTCACTAACAAAAGACATGCAACAGCAAGCTGCTTATTACCAAGGTTTATCTGATAGTAAGAGAGAAACACTTGCATCTGAAGAAGAAAGAAATGATGGACTATTAAAAGGTATCATGCAACTTCAAGAAGAGTTTAAAAGAAGAAACGAGCAAGAAAAATTGATGAATCAAATGAAAGACACTAGTTATTCTTACCAACAAATTAAAAAAATGGTAAATAAAACTGATACTGCTAAGCCCTAAATAAATAATTCAATAGATTCACAAAGAGGTTGTCTTAAATCATAAAGACAACCTCTTTTTTGTTGTGTTTAAACAATAGTATCAGTTATTTGTTGTTTATCTTGTGTAAGTTTACAAGTCATGCGTAGTTTTCATTTCTCAAAATATAATCCCAACGAAAATTCAAAAAGTAATTTCGAAAAGCTGTTTGAATTGTTTACGCAACTACTCACCTATACAAGTGGAGATTTCAATGAAGCGATTCAATGGTTAACGGAATTAGACAAAGAATACAAGCTCACAGACTATGAATACGGCATTGGTGATTTTATTG
>CANHLV010000122.1 GCA_947461495.1 Chitinophagaceae bacterium | reverse complement strand
TATAGGCATGGTTTTACATCCAAATTGTAAATCACCTTGCATGTCTTCAATATCTTTTACAACTTCTCTAATTAATGTAATGATGAATGCAAATCCGGCATAGAGCATCGTTAATTTATAAAGTCTTTTTACATCAAATGGCAATTGTTCTATTTGCCATCCATGAAAGTCAAATAAACTGGCCCCTGAAAAAAGATAAATTACGATGATTGTCCAGGCAGTTAATAAAGAAATCAAAATATTTCCTATCAATAATTTTTTCTTGAAATGGGTAGAATACAACCAAAGCGCGATGACACAAACAGCATTGAATATTAGAATAGACCATTGAGAAACTTTAATGCTGATATAAGCACTTAATAAAATCCCTGTTGCGGATAAAATCCAATGCCACATGATGGCCCATCTTCTTTTGATGATGGTATCTACAAGCACTTTATCGGGTTTGTTTACATTGTCAATTTGTAAATCAAAATAATCATTGATAATATAACCGGCAGCGGCAATCAAAACAGAAGTCAGAATCAGTAAGTAAAAATTAGTATGAAAATTTATAAAATTGAATCTTGAGGATGTGCCGCTTAACACTATACAATGATAAAAAAGAAATTGAGTGAGCGCGATGAAAAACAGATTAGGCCAACGGATTAATTTAAAAAAGGCAATCAATAGTTTCATCTTGGCCCGGTTTTAAAAAATTTATTTAGCTGCAATATCGTTATCGATATCCCAGTGATGGTTGATCTTCAGCACTTTTTCGATGACATCTCTTACACATCCCTTTCCGCCATCAATAGGAGAAATGTACATGGATATTTCTTTGATTTCTGTAACAGCATCAGCAGGGCAACAAGTTAATCCAACTGATTTCATTACTTTATAATCCGGAATATCGTCTCCAATAAACAACACTTGTTCTTTAGTCAAACCCAACTTGTTCATTTTCGTATGGAGCAATTGGGCTTTGTCTTTAACCCCCATATTCACATCATTAATGCCTAATTTTTTCATTCTGTTTTCAACAGCACCATCATCTGATGCCCCGGAAATAATGCAGAGATGGTATCCTTTTTTTACAGCTAACTGTAATGCATAGCCGTCTTTGATATTCATTGTGCGGGTTTCATTCAAACCGCCGTCGAGTAATAACAACGATCCATCAGTCAACACGCCATCTACATCCATAGCGATGAGTTTGATGGGTTTGAAGTGTTGGAGGATGTTCATGGGGAAATGTTTGTTGTTTATAGTTTGGTGTTAGGTGTTAGGTGTTTAATTTGTTCAAGAGGTTCAATGAGTTCAAAAAGTTCAATTAGTTACATTATGATCAAAAAAAGAAAATCCTATCGCCAATTATTAGGTTGACAAACCTTTTGAACACATTGAACTTCTTTAACCTTTGGAACCAAAGGAAATTACTTCTGCCCATCCCTCCACTCATACACCCAAGTACTCTGAATCATTTCAAGATGGCCTTCATTGGATTCTTCTGGCTTTCCGACAAAACTTGGGATTTCGAGTACCCATTTGTGAAGGTCGGTAAAACGAATTCTGTAAATCTGACTTTCGCCAAAATCATCACCAAAACGCTCATACAATTTCATGGCAATATCTTCATAATCATTCCAGTGAATAGGTAATTCGAATGTCATTTTTTTATTTTTTTTATTCTCCTAAAAATTGTGTTTGATCCGGTAAAGTTACTATGATTTCACCCGAACCTGAATTCAACATACATTGGCAACCCAGTCTAGAATTCAATCTTGGATTTACAGCACGATCAATGAAATCTTCCTCTTTATCAGATAATTCCTCAATGAAATCTTCCCCTTTTTCAACATATAAGTGACAAGTGCTGCATGCGCATACACCACCACAATTGTGATGAAGCTCAATGTCATTTTTCAGTGCCACTTCCAGAATAGATTGGTCGGCATCAATATTTTCAAGAGTAATGGGTTCAAGTCCTTTTTGTTCAAATCGAAACGTAATTTTATACATACCTGCTTTTTTCGGATTGCAAACCTACATGAAAAAATACGAATTATGTAAATTCTTAGACTACATAATAGTTTTATAACGATTAGACATCTGTAAGGGTCCAATGAAATTGTCCCAAACAACTGCCATACCGACATAATACCACAAAAAATAGAACTAAAAAGTAAATATAATTGGTATTATTTGCATGAAAATTGTAATTTGTATGGGTAACAGAAACCAATACGCTAATACCTTGTTTATGAAACTTCATATTAAATTTGCTTTTACCTTTTTTTTCAGTTTAATTTTTATATTGTTTTCTTGCAAAGATGATAAACAAAAATCTGCTATAGACAAATCAACCATAATTGTAAAAAGCGATAAGCTAAGAAGTAAAAATGATACCACTCCAAGAAGTGTTCCTATCATTAACATTTCTGATACTATGGAATTTCCAAACATTGTACTTTGTATAAAAGACAGTGCCATAAACAATGTAAGGCTAAGTCAGAAGCTGGCTAAAATCTATGGCATCAAATTGGCCGAATTCATTAAGAAAAATAAGTTGAAAGTCACCGGACCACCCATGGCCTGGTATAAAACTCAGAAAGCACCATTTTTCTTCGAGGCAGGAATTCCTATAGATAAAAAACCAAAGAAGTTACCAAAAGGATTTATAATCAAGCAAACCGGAGGAGGGGCAAGAGCGATTGTAGCTCATTATTTCGGACCTTATGAAGAAACGCCACAAGGATATGCGGTTTTAAAAGAATGGATTACAGATGAACACAAATCAATTGCTGCAGCACCTTATGAAATCTATGTTTCAGATCCAATTGGAAAAGACGGTCAACCTTTAGACCCTTACAAAGTACAAACAGATATTGTATACCCTTATCGTTAAGCATCCATGATACTGTTGGTGAGATTTACATAAAGCTCTTTCCACTCGGGATAGTTTTGTAAGAGACTTAAATGTTTTTCAATGGTAAACAAATCATTGCGGGCAGCCGGACCGGTTTGCCATTTTGAAGGTGAAGATTCAGCCATTCTTTGAGCAGTTTCAATAATCAAAGGTTTCAAGACATTAAAATCCACACCTTCTTTTTGACAGTAACTTTCAGCTATAACATATAGATGGTTGGTAAAATTGTTTACAAAGACAGCAGCCACATGCAGTTTTTGTCTTTGTTCATCATTGGCAACTTGCACCTGATCAGAAATTTTAATAGCAAGTTGTTGTAATAAATCCAGAGTAAAAGCATCCGATGCATCAATCAAAATGGGCAAGGGAGGAATAATCTTCATTTCCTTTCTCAGACTTTGCAATGGATAGAAAACGCCATATTGATTAGAAATGGTTTTCAGTACATCTTTTGGAACAGAACCAGCAGTATGGGCCACCGGTTTGTTTAGATTTTTAATAAACTCCACATGAGGTGTCAATGCAGTATCTGACACTGCTATAATATATATATCCGCGTTAGCATCAAGGAGACCATTATAATCCGAATATTTACAATTCAATTCATTGGCAAGATTGGCAGCATGATCAATATTTCTACTTATGATTTGAAGAACTTCCACATCATTTTGAACCATCAATCTACCTAAGACTGTTGCTACATTTCCTGAACCTATGATAACTACTTTCATATTCAATTTACTATAGGTTTATCATTGTGATTAAATTTCAACATTGAAAGTACAAAAAACTAATCTTGAACCAGATAATTAGTTTTTTACAATTCTGAGAAGAAAAAAACTTTGCTTTTTTTTAAAAAAAATAAAAATAGCGATTTGAAACAAACTTTGTGATCATGTTTGATTGATTCAAATCCAATGCTGTGGCTGATTTTCGTATTCCGGTGATTTTCACGAAAGGCTTTCTCAACTTATATTTAATTTGATGTTTTTTTAGTGTTTATGACTTTGATTAGTTGTAAGAAAAATTTGTTTTTTCAATTTTAAACTAATATTGCAGAGAATTTCTGTCGTTTTTTGAAAATATTTTTATGAAAAACAAGCAGGAAAATTAATATAAAAAACATGGCGAAGAATTTATTAATAGTGGAGTCTCCTGCAAAAGCAAAGACAATTGAAGGTATCCTTGGAAAAGATTTTGAGGTAAAAAGTTGTTATGGTCATATCCGTGATCTAGAGAAAAATGATATGGGTATAGACATCAACAATAATTTCTTACCAAAATATATTGTACCTGATGAAAAAGAACGTGTGGTAAGGGAATTAAGAAGTCTGGCGAAAAAAGCTGACGAAGTTTGGTTGGCATCGGATGAGGACCGTGAGGGAGAAAGTATCAGTTGGCATTTGGCTGAAGTGTTGAATTTAGATCCTTTGACGACTAAAAGGATTGTATTCCATGAAATTACCAAGCCTGCTATTCAAAAAGCGGTACAGTCGCCAAGGTTAATTAATATGAATCTGGTAAATGCACAACAGGCAAGAAGAGTCCTGGACAGAATCGTAGGTTTTGAGTTGAGTCCAGTATTATGGAGAAAAATTGGCCAGAAAGGCGGATTGAGCGCAGGTCGAGTACAAAGTGTAGCCGTTAAATTAATTGTAGAAAAAGAAAGAGAAATCAATCAGTTCACCGCAGTGGGAAGTTTTAAAATTGAAGCTTCTTTATCCGCAACTGACTTGAATAATAAAACGGTAGTTTTTAAAGCGGAAGGTAATAAATACAGCCAGGTAGATGATGCAGAAAAGTTTCTTCAATCTTGTATGGGTGCTAATTACAAAGTCAGCGACATTCAAGTAAGACCAGGAAAAAGAACACCAGCTCCCCCATTTACAACATCAACTCTACAACAGGAAGCCAGTCGTAAACTCGGTTATGGTGTTAGTAAAACCATGTTGTTGGCTCAGAAGCTATATGAAAGTGGAAAGATTACTTACATGAGAACTGATAGTGTTAATTTAAGTGACACAGCCATGGAAGGTATCAAATCTGAAATCAGCAGAAGTTATGGCGATAAATACCTGCACACCCGCAAGTATAAAAACAAAAATGAAAGTGCACAAGAAGCTCACGAAGCCATACGTCCTACTTACATGGAAAATCATACTGTAAACGATCCTGAATTGAATCGTTTGTATGAGTTGATTTGGAAAAGAACTATCGCTTCTCAAATGAGTGATGCTGAATTTGAAAAAACGACTGCTAAAATCAATATCAGTACTAATAATCAAGAGTTGAGTGCAACAGGTGAAGTATTAAAATTTGATGGCTTTTTGAAAGTATATCTCGAGAGCACAGATGATGAAGAAAATGAAGAAGAAGGGGAAAGTCGTTTGCCCAATATGACTGTAGGACAAGTACTTGCCTTTAATCAAATGACAGCAACAGAAAAATTCACCAAACATTCGGCAAGATATACTGAAGCCTCTTTGGTAAAGAAACTTGAAGAATTGGGTATTGGTCGACCAAGTACATATGCGCCTACGATTTCTACCATTATCAAAAGAACTTACGTAGAGAAAAAAGATAAAGACGCGGTGAAGAGAAGTTTCAGGATTTTAAAATTGAAGGATAATAATATACAGAAGGTAACCGAACAAGAAAATACAGGTGCAGAAAAAGCGAAATTATTTCCAACAGATTTAGGTTTGGTAGTAACCGACTTTTTAAACCAGCATTTTCAAAATGTAATGGATTATTCTTTTACTGCAAACATTGAAAAAGAGTTTGATGAAATTGCAGATGGAAAAATGATTTGGAATAAAATGGTGGCTAATTTTTATACCCCATTTCACACAGGTGTTTCACATACATTGGAAACTGCAGAAAGAGCTGTCGGAGAAAGAATGTTGGGTGTAACGGAAGAAGGGAAGCCATTAACTGCTCGTATGGGTAGATACGGCCCAATGGTTCAGATTGGTGCACAGAATGACGAAGAGAAACCAAGATTTGCCAAATTAAAAGCCACTCAAAGTATAGAGACCATCACCTTTGAAGAAGCCATAGAACTTTTTAAATTGCCATTACATTTAGGTGAGTATGAAGGCATGGAAGTACTGGTGAATATTGGCAGATTCGGACCTTATGTGAAATGGGGCGAACAATTTATTTCCATACCAAAAGGCGAAGAGCCTTCTGATGTTGATTTGCAACGTGCTGTTGAAATCATTACGGCAAAGCAAATTGAAGATGCACCCGT
>CANHLV010000121.1 GCA_947461495.1 Chitinophagaceae bacterium | reverse complement strand
TGCTGCCTTAATGTCTGCTGATCAAAGCTTAAAACTAGAAATTAGCGGCCATTCTGATAACACAGGTTCTATTGAAAAGAACAAGGAATTATCTGCTCAGCGTGCTACTACAGTAAAGGAATACAAAGTTAGTAAAGTAATTGACAGAACAAGAATCAATGCCATTGGATATGGCTCTGAAAAACCTATCGCTGATAATAATACTGCTGCTGGAAGAGCTAAAAATAGAAGAACAGAAATGGTGGTAAGCAACCACTAATAAATCCTTTATATTTTTTGAAAACCCACGGATTTTTCGTGGGTTTTCTTATTTAAATAAAAAAATAATGCAAATTGGAATTGATTTTGACGGGACTTGCGTTACTCACGAATATCCTGAAATCGGAAAAGATATTGGAGCCATTCCTGTATTAAAAGAGTTGATTAAAAATGGGCATCAGCTTATTTTATTTACGATGCGAAGCGACCGAGAAGTGAAAACGAATTTTGGTGCTTACCGTGAATACTTTCTTTCAGCAGCTGTAACATGGTTCAAAGAAAATAACATTCCACTTTATGGCATTCAAACAAATCCTGAACAGCGATTATGGACGGACTCGCCAAAAGCATATGCCAATCTATATATAGATGATGCGGCTCTTGGTTGCCCACTGATTGTCCCTGAAAATAGCAATGAACGTCCTTATGCTGATTGGGAGACCATCAAAAAAATGTTGAAAGAGAAAGGCTTGATTTAAAAAATTAGGATAGTTTTTTTAAAAGAAAGCTTTCAATAGCATTGCAAGGCACAAACATAGGTTTTTCAGTAATGTTCAATTGAAGCTGGTTGTCGGTTACAGTATATGAACCCGCAACAGTATTTGACATAAGGCTTACATGAAATTTTCCTGAGTTTAAATCACCTTCAAATGAGCCGCCCTGAGATTCAACAGCAGCTTTTGCTTTGTTGAGAATCTCTTCTGCAGATCCGGTAAAACTGATATTGATATTACAATCTGACATTTCTTATTTTTTATGTAGTTATGATAAGCTATTAGTGTCGGTATATATTTTTATTTTGTTGTAAAGAGTGTCCCTTTCAACCGCTGTTCTTTTGGCTTGATGGATAAGAATGACCAGCTGTTCTGTTGTCATTGTCGGTGTTTGCTCCTCACTACCTGCCATTGAATAAATTTTTGTAGAATCATCGATAGTGCCATCAATATCATTGACTCCAAATGCAAGAGACAATTGAGCATTTTGGCGGCCAAGCATCGGCCAGTATGCCTTCAAATGTGGGAAATTATCTAAATATATTCTGGCAATGGCATACATTCTCATGTCTTCAATAACGGTTGATTCTTTTACATCACTCATATCGTTATTGGCATTTCTGAATTTAAGTGGAATGAAAGTGTTGAAGCCATTTGTTTTATCCTGTAAATCGCGCAACTGTCTCATATGATGAATACGATGTTCATATTTTTCAACATGACCATAAAGCATAGTTGCATTGCTATGCATGCCCAATTGATGTGCAGCTTCATGAATTTGTAACCAGCCTTCGCCCGAAACTTTATCTCCTGCAATTTGCTCTCTGATCTCGGGGTGAAATATTTCGGCTCCACCTCCTGGTAATGATTGTAATCCTGCATCATGCAATTGTTTCAAACCTTCATCGACAGAAAGTTTTGCTTTGCGAAACATATAATCCAATTCAACAGCAGTAAATGCTTTTATATGCAAATCAGGACGATGAGCCTTTATTTTTCGAATCAATTCTTTGAAATAATCCATGTTCATTTTGGGATGAACACCCCCAACAATATGAACTTCTGTAACGGGCTTTCCATCATAGCCTTTAACAATGTCAACCATTTGATCAATGCTTAATTCCCAGCCTTCCTCTCTGTTTGCGTATAACTTTGAGTAGGAACAGAACTTACAGCTGAATACACAAACATTGGTTGGTTCAATATGGAAGTTTCTGTTAAAGTAAGTGAGGTCGCCATGCTTTTTTTCCCTGATATAATTGGCTAAGTGTCCTACAAATGGCAAATCGCCATGTTCAAAAAGATAAATACCTTCTTGATCAGATATCCTTTCTCCGTTGTAAACCTTTTCAGCGATTGAAATCAGTTGATTGTCTGTTGAAGCAAGTTTAAGTATTGTATGTAAATCGGACATGTATTTTTTTACAAATTTACTGCCATTGTGTGAGTAAAAAATAAAAAGTAAAAATTTAAATCCCAATTCCCAATCCCAAATTCCCAAATCCCCCAATTCCAATGTCAATCCCCCAATCCCTAATCCCAAACCCCTAATTCCCAAATCCTCAACCCCAAATCCTCAATCCCCCCTTGTAGCCGAATTACTACTTATTGCGGAATGAGTCAATACGAAATTTTTATCTCAAAAATTTATAAATTTTATTTAACTTCCGACATCAAAAGCTAAACCAAAATTAATATGAACATCAAGCAACGACTTGTAGTACTTAGTTTCTTGCAATTTTTTATCTGGGGTTCTTGGTTGATTTCCACAGGAGGATATTTGTTTTCCATTGGTTTTAGTGGGCTTGAAATTGGAAGTGTATTTTCTACATTGGGAATTGCGTCTTTATTTATGCCGGCCTTATTGGGGATAATAGCAGACCGATGGGTAAATGCCGAAAAAGTTTTAGGGATTAGTCATATCGCAGGAGCAATTTGTTTGTTATTTGCAGCATTTGTCAAAAGTCCGGCTATCATGTTTTGGGTTATGCTGTTAAATTCTATGGCATATATGCCTACTATTGCCTTAAATAATTCAGTATCATACAGAATTTTGGTGCAATCCGGCTTTGATGTACAAACAACATTTCCTCCAATTCGTGTATGGGGAACTGTAGGATTTATTTTAGCTATGTGGTTTGCAGACCTGACAGGGTTTGGACATAGCAATTACCAATTTTTTGTAGCTGCAGCATCTGCGATTGCGATGGGTTTGTATTGTTTCAGTTTGCCGGCTTGTACACCTGCGGGATCTTCTAAAAAAGAAAGTTTGATGTCGTCATTAGGACTAGACGCATTTGTACTGTTGAAGCAGGAAAAAATGCTTATATTTTTCTTCTTCTCGATGTTGTTAGGAGCAGCACTTCAAATTACTAACACTTTTGGGGGAAGTTTTTTAGATGATTTTAAAACCGGTTATTCAGACTCATTTGTTGTAAAGCATCCATTGGTTATGTTGTCTTTATCTCAAATTTCTGAGACATTATTTATACTGACTATTCCATTTTTTCTTAAAAAATTTGGTATCAAAATGGTGATGTTATTTAGTATGATGGCTTGGGTATTAAGATTTGGTTTATTTGGTATTGGAAATCCAGGAGAAGGTGTTGTTTTTCTAGTATTATCTATGGTAGTTTATGGAATGGCTTTTGATTTTTTTAATATATCCGGATCATTATTCGTAGAAAAGGAAACAACATCAAATATCAGAGCCAGTGCTCAGGGCTTATTCATGATGGTGACAAATGGATTGGGTGCGATAATTGGAGGATTAGGAAGCGGATGGGTGGTAGATCAATTCACAGTCAATACTGTAAAAAACTGGCCAATGATTTGGTTCTCATTTGCTGGATATGCTCTTGTTCTTGTTATTTTCTTTCCTTTGGTGTTTAAATATCGTCACTATCCTGAGGATAGTTTGGATAAAATTTCCAAAAAACATTAATCATTTTGATGCTGAGGTGAAATGATTTTATTGTTCTCTTTCTTATCAAGAAAATTTTCAGGTACTGGCGCCTTGCCTTCAGGTATAATTTGATTGAATACTTTTGAAATGTAATTCCATTTCCCATTTCCCCATTTATAACCTTCATAATCACCGTCGCCAACCAAGGTCCATTTTTTTGTGGGCTCATTTGATTCAGAAACCAGATGTTCCATGATGATCATTTTCATTTCATCGTCATAAGTTAATCGTGGGCCGGCTTCTTTTTTAAATTCCATTACATGCCTTGCTTCATATTGTATATGTGAGGTATCACTGCTGTAGTCAAAATAGGAGCCACCAAAAATGGGAGCATCATTTTCAAAATGCATGAACTCAATAATTTTTCTGCTGATTCTAATATTGCCTTCATCATATCCAAGCAATGTATAAATTTTTTTGTCCTGGATTTTATTCATCAATATTTTGTAGTAAATGGCACCAATCCAGGCACTATTATTAACAATTGTGTCTTGTAATTTGTAGGTATTTTCTGAGTTGTCTATCAACGGAATTAATCTCAATGTACCATCTGAGGTTTTCATTTGTATGGCGCCATGTTGCCTTACTTTATTCTCATCGATAACCAATTGCCAGGTGAAGATTCTGAAAACACTATCAGGTGAATACAATTTTGATATTGCAAACAACGAATCAAAAGGGTAGTGAAACGCATTTCTTGTTTTTAAGGCTCTAACTAAAATTTTTGTAAAAAAACTGTCTGCTCTTAAACGATCTTCAGGATTCATAGCCATTACAATTTTTTCAGATAATGGTTGTAATGAATCTTCCTTTGCTTTTAAAAAAAATAATTCTTCTTTATTGAAATGTTGTGCAAAGCTGTTGTTGATTGTTAATATTAAAGCAATTGTAATGATAATGTTATTCTTCATTTTATAAATTTAATGAACTAATGGCTTCAATTTATTACGCTTCCTAAACAATTCATTTTTTAACTTATCATTGATTTGTAAATTTAGCAGCGAATTGGTATAGTGTATCTACATATAAATCAATCCGATTATCTTCTTTACTTACTTCAGGTCGGGTTGTTGCAACAAATACCGTAAAAGCTCCAAGGTTACGACCAAATTCCATATCGCTTAATGTATTTCCTACCATTACCGATTTTGAAAAATCGATTTCCGGAAATTGTACTTTTGCTTTTATACCCATACCGGGATTAGGTTTTCGGTAAGGACTGTTTTCTTCCAAATCCGGACAAAAATAAACTTCGTCTATTCTACCTCCGGCATTAGTTATGGCAGCTTTCATTTTATCATGTATCTCTTCAAGATCTTCTAGAAGTGTAAGCCCTTTTCCAACACCTTTTTGATTGGTAACAACAATAATGCGATTAAAAACAGAGCTGAGAATTTTAATAGCCTCAATGGCGTTGTCATAAAAAACAAATTCATCCCATTTATGCACATAATCATTGTGTTTTTCGTGATTGATAACTCCATCACGATCTAGAAATAAGGTCCAGCTTTTATTAATGTTTTTAATTTGGATCACTTTTTATTTTTATAGTTAATTATAAATGCTTGATCAATATTTTTTTAATGTAATGTTTTTTACCAGAGACTATGCCGACAAAATAAATTCCTTCAGGTAAATTGGAAATGTTTATTTTTTTTTGATTTTGAGATACAGATACCAACTGACCAATTGAGTTGTAAATTGATGCTGAAAAAATTTCATTTGCCGGTAATTGGATATTCAGAAATTGATTTGCAGGATTGGGATAGATTTTAAATTCATTGGTTACTATTGTTGGAATGGAGTCATTGTTAGATTCAATACAATCAAGATAATGTTTCAAATGAGAAGCCGTGTCCACAATGATGTTTTCATCACCATTTTGATACCATAAAAAACCAAAATAAATCAACATCATTTCATCAGTTGTTGCTTCGCCCAAGGTTACACGTTGTGGCGGATTGTTTGGATTGTTAGGGTTATTAGAAGTGTTGTCATAATAAGCTTTACTATGTAAAACGGTACCGGCGGGTATTTTAATTGGTTTTTGGAAATTATGCACTCCTTGCCAATGAAAATCCCAATCGTCAATTTTTATGAATTTGATGGTATCACCTGATGGAGGTATTCCATAACACTCAAATGATTTACATAACAAATGTGCATGCGGACCAACTGAAACAATCGTTGCATTTATCGGAACTGTATATTGAGCATAAAAAGTTTTTGTAGCGTTAGCAGGAATGTTCAATGGACCATTCGTTAAATTGGAATGATTCAAAATAGGAGTGATGTATACATTACGAAGAATATTGTTGCTATATTTAATATTTAGTTTTGTAGAGTCGATTTGTCCTGAAGTTCCGGCCGGGTAATGAATTTGAACAATAATTCTTGCACCTGCTTCTAATTTGATACCCATGCCTGAGGGGAATTCAGTGATTC
>CANHLV010000120.1 GCA_947461495.1 Chitinophagaceae bacterium | reverse complement strand
GTTATGGTAAAGAACAATCTAGAGATTACATAAAAAATCAATAATTGTTTATTGGAAATTAAATTATAAATAATCAATTTAAAGGAAAATAATAATCTCATATGAAAAACACATTGCTTTCTCTCTTTTTATCTTGCTTTATTTTCAATACATCATTATGTCAATTAAGTTTTTACTCTAAAGATAAATTAGATAATATCTGTTCAATAACTCTTTACAACGACTTTGTTAATCAATGGCAGGGAACAAGAAAAGCTGTTTTTCAAAAATATGATAAAAATCATGTTGAAATTGAAAATAGTTCTTTGACTTGGATTCCAGAGCAAAGAATACAAAGAAGTGATTTTTCAGAATTCTTTGATATTAATCTTTATGACGGAAAGAACAATCAAAAATATTATGTTTTAACTGACGAAAACAATCATTTTGAAGCTTTACAAGATACTAAAGGTGTAGTTTGGGAACTCTATCAAGATATCCCATATATAATTGAAAAAAAATTACATATTGGACAAAGATTTCAAGGTGGAGTCATTTTCTATATTGATGAGTCAGGAAGTGAAGGATTGATATGCTCAGTGGATGATTTAAGTTATGGCATTCGATGGTGTAATGATAAGTTTATTGTTACCGAAGCCAATGGTGTTAGATTTGGAGATGGACATGATAATACAAAGAAAATAATAAAAAGACAAGGGAATGGTAACTATGCTGCGAAGTTATGTGCTGATTATAGAGGAGGAGGTTACAGTGATTGGTATTTACCGAGTGAAGCAGAATTAGATATATTATATAAACGTTCTTTTCAAGTTGGAAAATTTCAATGGAAATTATATTGGTCATCAACTGAAATTGGAGGCTCAGAAGGAGACAGAGGTGCGAGAGCAGAGACTTTCGATTTCTTTGAACATGGTGCAACAAGTAAAGGAATTTTGAGTTTGCAAAAGGACCTTTCTTACCCAGTTAGGGCAATAAGAAATTTTATAGCAATTGATTTAAAAATTCATCTAGAGGAGATTGTACAACAAAGAAAAAGAGATGCATACATAAATGATTCGATTCAAATAGTCAATAAAACTATTCTTGATTCAATCAATAAAATCAATAAAATTAATGACTCTCTTGAATTACTGAGGAGAATCAGAGAAAAGAATATTTTGGACTCTGTTACACGATTTAGTGTCAAACCTTTTGATAGATATAAAGATGGGATAGTGGTCAAGTCATATGGTGACGGACATGGTCTTCTTTTTTCACCGCTACTCATAATAGAAAGTCCAAAAGATAATTCTATCTATTATACTAGTTCTTTCAATAGAGCTATTTACAATGAGTTAGCCAAATATAATATGTCTTTACCTGTAATTGGCTCAGAGGAAGTAAAAGTTTTTAAAAAGTTATATCGTATGAAAGAATTTAGACTAAAATTTAAAGGATCCGAAAATGATGAATATTATAGACTCATAGTGAAGACTAAGAAAATATGGAAATCCGAGGGCAGAGAATACTCAACTATGGCAATAACCGTTGGATCAATGCCCTGGGAAATATTTGGTAAATATGGAGAAGATTTGAGCCATATTTATTTTTTTGGATTCAAGAAATTTTAGCATAAAAGCCCTCTTAAGAGGGTGGCTTTTTTATGTCCTCTCCAAAAACACCTTATTAACTTCATCAATAGAATAATAATAAGTACCCATAACCTTTTTATAAGGAAGTTTATTGGATGCTCTTAGCTTTTCAATAGTTGTGTAAGAACAGCCTAGATAATCCATTAAATCTTGATTTTTCATTAGTTTCTTAGGATGGTGCTGAGAGATGTTATTATTAATCTCTGATAATTCTCTTTTTAATTCTTGTTTAAATTCATCTAACATTTCTTTTGTTACGATTTCCATAGTAGTTGGGTTTAAATTGCTTTATGTAATAGGGTTTGTTGTTGTAAGTTTGTTTCAAAAGCAGCAAAGTCATTCATGAGTTTTGTTTCTGTAATCTTAGCATAAATCTGAGTTGTTTTAATGCTGGTATGTCCTAATACCTTTGAAACAGTTTCGATAGGTACATTTAATTCAAGTGAGTTGGTAGCAAAGCTGTGTCTAGCAACGTGACATGTAACAAGTTTATCAATGTTTGTTTTACTTGCAATCACTTTTAAATATTCATTCATCTTTTGATTAGAGATAGTTGGTATAACTTTTCCTGTGCTTAGTGATAGAGGATTGTTTTGATGTAAATTCCGGCCATGTTGACCCACTATTCCGGTGATGTTGACCCACCTGCCGATAGGCAGGCAAGTTTGAGATTTGTATTCTATAAATGAAGAACTATTTTGATGATGCTAAGTTAATTATTTTTTTCTTCTAAGCGATTCTCCTTTCAATTCTATTCTTTGTGCATTTGCTGTCAATCTGTCAAGTATAGCATCAGCTAATGTGGGGTCGTTTATATAATCGAACCATTTAGCAACGGGTAACTGAGAGGTGACAATAATACTCTTCTTTTGATACCTGTCCTCCAGCAATTGCAACAAGGTCAGTTTCATGTCCTGATTCATGCTCTGTAATCCAAAATCATCCAAGATAATCAGAGACTGTTTTTCGAGCTGATTCAATAGCTTAAGATACGAGCCGTCTAATTTGGACAGCGTTACTTTTTCGATAAGCCTATTCATACCAAGATAAATGGTTTTATATCCTAATAAACATGCTTGATACCCCAGTGCACAGGCAAGATAACTTTTCCCACATCCCGTAGCTCCGGTGATGAGGATGTTATTAGATTGTTCAAGGAAAAAGCCTTCGGTTAAAACAGCTAATTGCTGCTTGGTTAGATTTCTTACTGTGCTGCATTCAATATCCGTGATATTCGCCGACAGGCGTAATTTAGCAGCACGTAATAACATTGCAGTTTTTTCATTGTGTCGATGTAGCGCTTCTGAGTGTACCAAATGTGCAAGTAATTCATGCCCTTCTAATTGGTTGTTCATAGGAAGCTCCAATTGAGCCTGATAGCCTAGATGCATACCGTGTAAACGAAGCTCATGCATTTGATCCAGTGTTTGTGTGATGTTCATAATATTAAAATGTATTGGTTACAATTATTGGTAGTTTTCTTTACCACGTATATTCTCATGATGGGGTATTGGTTTTACTTCACCCATGACATTTGATTTGTCAAGCCCTTTAGCTAAAATATTTTTAATCATAGTGTAGTTTACACGGGTTCCTTGTAAAGCTCTATTGCAAGCCGCTTCCAATCGAACTGCATCATATTTTCTACTAAGCATCAACAAGCCAAAGCATGACTTGTAATTTTGTTCCACTAAAAAATGGCTTTCTAAAATAAGCGTTGCGACTCGCTCTACTCCAGCTCCGAGCGCTCTTGCCTGCGACAATAAATCATCTTTGTTCCAACCTTTTATCTGCTTCATGTGTTGGTGGTTCGGTGGCATATGTTCAGTAAGCGTATGATACATTTTATTATAAATACTTCGGGGATGGAAAGCTATTCGTTCATAACCATTGTAAATCTCCACTACCTTTTTATCATAATACACCTGAACCTTTTTGCCTACATACTTGTAGGGTACACTATAGTAATGTCGATCTTCAGTAAGTTGTACGTGGTAATTGCGCTGAACAGTTAAGGTGGTTACTTTTTTAAATCCAAATGGTTCCGAAGGCAATGCCTTTAATGTAGCTGTTTCATCTTGTTCAAAAAAATACAAGCGGCTGTGTGGGGTATGTTTGTAAGGCTTGTCATTAAGCAAACGAAGCTGTATCTCTATGGCTTTATTTAAAGACGTTAAGCTATCAAAAGTTTGATTTCTCAAGGGGCCATAAATGTGATTGTAAACAATATTTACAGACTTTTCAACCATGGCTTTATCTCTCGGACTGTATGGCCTCGTAGCACTAAAGGTTGTATCATAATGCTCAGATAACTGATGGCAGAGTTCGGTAAACACTGGCTCGTATCGATCTGTTTTAATAACTGCTGTTTTAAAATTATCACATAGAATTGTTTGTGCACAACCTCCATAAAAGCTCAACATACAATTGATGGCATCAGCAAAATCTATCGTCTTTTGAGAGGGTACAGCATAGCAAAAAATAAGACCACTGAAAGGCAATACTGATATAAAAACTTCGCATGCAATAATCTCTCCCGTGTCTTTATCTACATAAGATTGTTTCTTTCCAGCAAAGTCTATCATCATCAGGTCGCCAGGAACATATTCCATATGCATAGCTAAATCCGCTTGCTTGAACCATTCCGACAAGTGATAACAATACTGGCTGTAACCATAGCCATCGGGATATTTTAGCAGGTATTCATTCCAAAGAAGCTGACGTGTTACTCCGGTGCGTTTGAGCTCATCTCCCGTGTCTTTAAAATACTGTATCAGTTTATGGAGCCTTGACGTTTGGTGTAATAAAACTTCATTATTGTAAGCCTTATCTGCTAATTCTTTATTGGGTAAAAATGTGTTGTCAATTAGCTTACTTAAATACTTACGTACACTATTACGGCTGATACCAACGCGACGAGCTATCTCTCGGATAGAAACCCCATCATTTTTTAATTGCAAAACTTGTTTAAGTTGTTCCATAACGATTGGTTTTTGTGCCATTGCTCTTTTTTTAAGAGCAAGCAACATCAAAAATCCTTTCATTTATAAAAAACAGGTGGGTCAACATGCCGGAATGTCTGCATGGTATCCTAATCAAACTTGAATTTTGAAGTGGGTCAACATCCCGGAATTAAAATCATGCAGTCTTTTTAACAATAAATCAGGACTACTGAAACGGGTGGGTCAACATCACCGGAATGGTGGGTCAACATAAAACGGAATGGTGGGTCAACATGTTCCGGAATCTACAGCTTTATATTTTACTTTTTAAATCCATCATTCTGTGTAGAATTCTAACAATTTCAATTTCTCTTTTAGAAATTATCTGATAGAAAATAATATGCTTACTTATTTTGTACCCAATAATTCCTTCAGATAAAATATCATATTGTTTCCCCATTTTGGGATCATTTGCCAAAGTTGAACAAGTCATAATTAGCAAGTCGTAATATTTATCTGCTTGGCGCTCCGACCAGTTTTCTAAAGTATAGTTCCAAATTTCAGCTAAATCCTCAACTGCTTTATTGGTAAAATAATAATTAGCCATTTGATTTTTTTCCGGCTTTTAAAGATGCCAGTTGTTTTTTGGGATTAAATTTCATGGCGCGTCCGCTTTCTTTCCCTTCTTTAATAGCTTTTTTCAAAACAATCAGTTTGTGTTCCTCTTCTTCTAATAAACGAAGTCCAGCTCTTATCACTTCACTTGCATTATTATATCTACCATCATTTATGGAATGCTCAATAAAATTTTCAAAATGATTTCCCAGTGAAATTGATGTATTTTTTCCCATTGTTTTTTAGCCAAGTTACCAAATATTGGTAATTTGGAATAGTTTTTTAAAAATATTTTTGTTTTTTTTAGATGGTATCGCATTTTGCGATACCATCAATTTCACCTCTTTATTTTTTGTGATATTCTATTCATCTAGAATTATTTTATCAATTTAGATTTATTTCATTACGCACATTTACAGCAGTTTCGCTTCTTAACACAGCCGATAGCATGGCAAAACCTTGTTCGTTAAATACAAATGGTAGCTTTCTCTTTCCCCCATGCTCTAAACTTGAAGTACCAATTTGGCACTTCAAGTTTTCCCACTCCGCTGTTTTTAATTGAAACATGAAAGTCTCTGGAAATCTTGTAATGTTTCTTTTTACAGATCGGTTGATTTGTTTTGTTTCCACGCCATATAATTCAGCCAAATGATTTTCAAGCATAACCTGCATGTTCCTAATCGTGAAGATTCGGCTTTCGATTTCTGATATTGTTGCGTTCATATTGTTATTCATCATCACAAATAAACATGATTAGAATGGTAATTAAAAGATTAAAACAACAGTTAAGAAATGTATTTTTCCATTAAAAGGAGGTGGTCGCAAATTGCGACCAGTTACACTTTTTCTTTTGGTTAACCACGAATTATATTACATCTGAGAGACAGAGAAAATATAGGTTTCGCAGCGTTTCGTTTCCCCTTTGGGGGATTTAGTGGACCTAATTCGTGCATTCGTGGCTATCTTTCACCAAACGTTCCGAAGGAACGAACCAAAACAATTTACATCTCGGGCTAAAGACTAGATGTTCCTATGGAACATTGTAG
>CANHLV010000119.1 GCA_947461495.1 Chitinophagaceae bacterium | reverse complement strand
TTCTGATTTACGCTCTGCTTCCGGATTGAGGAAATGACTCGACTCAGGAATTTCATCTTGATATACCGTTGAAATTTTTCTCCGTTGATTGGCTAACAAACGGACGGCAATTCCAAACAAAAAGTATAATATTTTTTCCTGCTCTTTTAATTGTTCAAATTTTGAATACGCAATGAGTAAAGTTTCCTGCATCAAATCTCGGAAAGGCATATGGCCATACGCTCTTGCTTTACAAAACCGCTCAAATGAATCATGAACAGGTTTGTACAACGACATAAACAATTCTTTTTTTTCCTTCATGCAACGAGTATGATTAGCCAATCAGATTGTATGTGTAAATAAAGGAGAAAATGTGACAGAATGTAAGAAATATTTTAGAGGCTTAAATTTGACTGACAAGCATAGATTTCCCCTTCTATGATTTAAAGAATAAATTGTTGCAATTAGTTCGTATAATAGATGCTGAATTTTATTTAAATAAATAATAGTTAAAGATTGTATTGCCAAAGACATATTGGAAATATAGTTCCCTATCCTGACCAACAATATGGCAACATTTACAAGCATTGTAACATGCCCAAATAATAAAAGTTTTTTAAGAATAATACTTACTCTTATAAAATCAATCACTTAAAAGTTGATGATATAAAGCTGTATTTCAATGGGATTATAACCAAAATACAAAAGCCTCTTTTTGTTCATAATTGGTTAAATTCTGGAATTCGGATATATTTGATTTTATATTCTATTCTTATTATGAAAAATAATTCAAAAAAAAATCATACCCCTAAATCTCCAACATCTTTAACAAAAAGCAGTTCATCAGTATCATTAGATCGGCCGATTTTTCCTTTATGGTTGCAAATAGGTGTATTGTTATTGTTAGGAATTATCATTTATTCGAATTCTTTCAACTGTTCCTTTCATCTTGACGACATTGGAAATATTACTGATAATGCAGTTATAAAATCATTAGATATTAAAAAAATTTGGGAATATAGTCATAACAGATTTTTTGGCTATCTAAGTTTGGCTATCAATTATCATTTTGGAGCATTCAATCTTTGGGGTTATCATTTTGTAAATCTTCTTATACACCTAATCAATACATTGATTGTATATTGGCTTACCGGATTGATATTAGCTACACCTGCTTTAAATGAAGAGACTGCAAAAAAACAAAAATTAAATATTGCTTTTTTTACGGCTCTGCTTTTTGTGACTCATCCTCTGGCTACACAATCAGTCACGTATTTAATCCAACGTCTAGCTTCAATTGCAGCAATGTTTTATTTTCTATCTGTTGCATTTTATATAAAAGCAAGAATGACTGAGGCGATTAATAAAAAAATTATACTTTTTACTTTGTTCTTGTTAAGTGTAGTTATTGCCTTGCATTGTAAAGAAAATACCTATACTATTCCTTTTATTATTTTGTTAGTGGAGGCTTGTTTATTTACAAAACAAAAATTCAGTTTTAATATTAAAGATTATAGAATCATTGCTGGGTTTATTGTTACTATTATTGGGTTATCAATTATTCTCTATAAGTTTCCCCTGAGTATTTTTAACACGATTCCACCCAGTTTTGGCACAAATTATTCCATAACATCAACTGATTATCTGTTTACCCAGTTTAGTGTGATTTTTAAATACATTCAATTATTGATAATTCCGGTAAATCAAAATCTTGATTATGATTATCCTTTATCTACAGGCTTTTTTGAGCCCAGAACATTAATCTGTTTTATGTTGCTTTTAGGATTAATGGCAATGGCTATTTATTATTTCAATCGCAAACGAATAATAAGTTTTGGTATTGGCTGGTTTCTGATTACACTTTCTGTAGAATCAAGTATCATTCCTATTGCTGATTTAATTTTTGAACACCGAACATATCTTCCTTCTCCGATTTTTTTCCTTGTTTTTATTTATTTGTTTTTCACTAAGTTCTCAATGAAAAATATGTCTTTACCTTCTATCGTATTTTTTACCATTGGTTTAATATACGCAGGTATGACATTCAATCGAAATAAAATTTGGGAAAATGAGTTTACCCTTTGGAGTGATGTAATCACTAAATCTCCTGAGAAAGCAAGGCCTTGGCATGGGCGTGCCGATGTCTATAGAGAACAAGGTCAATGGAAAGAAGCTATTGATGATTACAATGAAGCGATTCGTATAAACCCAAATTATGTAACAGCTTTAAATAATCTTGGTTTGGTTTATAAATCTACGGGGCAATACGATAAGGCGATATTTTATTACAGTAAATCAATCAGCTTAGACAGCACAGATGTAAATGCATTCATCAACAGAGGTGTTGTCCTTGGATTGACTCAGCGATTTGATGAAGCCATTAAAGATATGAACAAGGCTTTAGCTATGCATCAGAAAATAAATACAGTATATAACAATAGGGGCAACATTTACGCAATGATGCAAAATTGGGAATTGGCATTACATGATTTTGATAGCGCTATTGCCCTTTCACCAAATTATGCAGCAGCATATAAAAATCGTGGATGTGTATACCTGGTCACTAATAAATTAGACAAAGCAATTGATGACTTTAACAAGGCCATTGAAATTAGTCCTAATTTTACAGAGGCTTATTTTTATAAAGGTGAAATATACAAGCAAATGCAAGAGTGGAACAAAGCTATTGCTGAATATGATGCCGCTTTAAAAATCGACCCTAATTACACAATTGCAATAAATGCACGGAATGCTGTTATACAGTTTTTAAGTACAAATAAATAGACTTATTGCTTCAAAATCTTTAGCGTTTTTAAATCTCCATAATTGGATCTTACTGCTAAACAATAAATGCCTGAGGCCATACTGACTGTGGGAATATTGATTTTGTTCGTTCCAATATTTAATCGGGTATTTATTCTTTCTAATCTTTTACCTGATAAATCCAAAAGTTCTATTAATATATTCATAGAACTTGTTGCGGAAATTTCAATGGTATAAATATTTTTATTGGAAATGGAATAGCCTGAATTGATGATCTCAAAACTATTCATGTTATTTACCAATGCAACTACGTTACTATGCTTTGCTTCGCCTTCAGTATTATGGATTTTTAATCTGTAATAATTAATTCCATCTTTAAAATTTCCATCTTTAAAATAAAATGGCTGTAAGCATCTTGATGGATCAGCATTGACAGCATAAATTGATGAATAATTGATCCCATCGCTACTTCTTTCAAGTGCAAGTGCTACGGCATCAACATTCGAACATTCTAACTTCCATGACAATTCATTGAACCCCGCTTTTTTTGATCCTTTTAAATATTGGATGGTGATTGGTGTGATATCAAGTACAGTATAAGTATAATTGCTACCAAGATTTATGTTCCACTCTAAAGTTGACATGTCATGAACAATTTCGCCGTATGAAGCAACCTCTGATTCTATTAATGATTGAGATTTATTAGTGCTGTAAATGTAATACCTTACAACAGTGCCTAATGGAAAACCAGGAATGGTTGCAATGCCGGTTGTACCCGAAAAAATAACAGGAACTATAGTAGTATTAACATAGTCATTTATCGTATATCTTAAAAACACATTTTCTATAGGTGCCGATGAACTGGCAACTGTTATTGTTACAGGAACATTATCGCCAACAGCATCAGAAAATGGCATCTGAGAAACAGCAGGAAATGTAACTGGTAAATATGGAGTTTCTAAGACACCAATGAACGGACTATTACAAATACCGGAATTACAAGTTATGTTTTGAACATTAAAAGTATAATAATTGCCATTAGTTACTGGAGATAAACGACCAGGTACGCCACCATTATTTGAATTCCATAATGCGCCATAAGTGCTGGGTGTTGGCGGAATAGCAACATTAAATGGTATTGCCGTTGCTTCTGCATCTGTGTATGGTCTCCATACATTTCCAGGAAATGAACAGATCTGTGGTAATTCCCAGCGACCATCACTTGAATTTTGAGTTGCCATTACGCGAAGTCTTTTATAAGTACCCAAGTCTTCGAGTGAGTTACATGTATATGGTGAACCATCAACATTATTTAATGACAAGGCAAATGGTTGTGCAATTAAATCACCAAGAACTAATGAAAGTATCAAAATAAAAAGTATCTGTCTCATAAAAGCGATTTTAAAATTTGGATATAAAAATAACAACTATTCTGATATTTAAATATGAAAACAATTAACCGGTAAAACTGTTTGTTTATTTTTTATGAATAGCCAATATAATTTATGCTCTATAAATATTATTTTTATTTTTTATTTTTATGAAAAACTATTTTATAGCGCTAATTTTAAATCATTGGTCTAAACATTAATCTTAATTAAAATTTATTTCTTATGCCAAATACAAAAATTAATGAAATAGAAAATTACATAGAGGCATTACACTTGGACAGAAAGCAGGCTATTAATAAATTAAGAAATGTTATTAATAAGAATCTGTCTGATGGAATTGAAGAAGGTTTCTTCTACAACATGATTACTTATTATATTCCCCATAGTAAATACCCTGCCGGTTATCATTGTAATCCAAAACAGCCGTTGCCATTTATCAGTATTGCATCTCAGAAAAATTTTATCTCCCTATATCACATGGGAATGTACGCCGATACTAAACTTTTAACTTGGTTTCAAAAAGAATTTGAAAAAAAAGCAAAAGGTAAATTAGATATGGGGAAAAGCTGTATCAGATTTAAAAAGGTTGATGAAATACCATTTGAATTGCTTGGAGAACTAACTGCAAAAATGAGTGCTGATGAATGGATTGAATGTTATGAAAAGGCTTTTGTAAAGAAGAAAAAGTAAGAATCGCAGTTGAAATTTACTTAATAATTATTTTAAGGACACTATCTGAGACTGCTTGGCTCTAAATGACACCGGTCAATTAGACCGGCGCCAACATCCAGTATCCAGCATCTAGTATCCAGCCTATCCAGCCTATCTATCTTATCCAGCCTATCCAGCCTATCCAGCCTACCTATCTTATCCAGCATTTCCCAGCACCCCCCTTATCCTTTCCGTCAAATCCTCCTCACTTGTATACCCCCTCGCCACCATATGAAATGTAGATTCTTTAGTTTGAATAAATACTGTGGGATATCCGTTTACTTTAAGTTGACTCACTAGTGAAAACTCATAATGCGCTTGGTCTTTGTATTCTTCACTATTTAACTTCTCGTAAAAAATTTCAGAATTAATGCTGTACTTATCCAACAAATGTCGATAGGCTTCATTATCAGTCAAATCTCTTCCTTCAAAATGCAAGGCATATTGTAAGTCTGAAGCAATCTCAACAGCGCGTTCAGGAAAATATTCTTTGAAAATACAAAGTGCAATTGCAGGTTTCTCTGAATTTGGATACCAATCGCTATCATCAGGATTTTTGATATGCCATAAGAAATCACTGCCGAATTTAACGCCAGTTGTTTCTTCCACATTGGGAATGGCTTTTAAAATATAATCTGCGCTGATGCCAATGTGAACAGGCTTTTCCGGTAATATCATACCGCCACTTAACACTTCAAAATTCAAATCGTTTTTGAAAGTCTCGGCTACTGCGGTCATTACCTTGCTGAATCCATAACACCAGCCGCAATAAGCATCGTAGCAATAAACTAATAAAGGTTTTTCCATTTTGATTATTTATTAATGAGCGGCAAGCCAATTGTCTCCCGATCCAATTTCTGCATCAGTAGGAACGTGGTTAGGAAGTTGAAGTGCATTTTGCATACACTCCAATATTACTGGTTTCACCAAATCCATTTCAGATTTCAATACGTCAAATACCAATTCATCATGCACCTGCAACAACATTTTAGATTTGAATTTTTTCTTTTTAAAAGCATCATGAATATTAATCATGGCGAGCTTTATCATATCGGCAGCAGTACCCTGAATAGGAGAGTTGATGGCATTTCTTTCTGCAAAACCGCGAACTGTGAAATTAGAAGAGGTGATGTCTTTCAACCAGCGTTTTCTTCCCATCAGCGTTTGTACATAACCGTTTGCTTTGGCAAAAGCGATGGTGTCATCCATATATTTTTGAATGTTGGGGAATTGCATTTTATAATTGTCAATGATTTCCTTGGCTTCTGTTCTTGAAATGCCAAGATTTTCAGATAAGCCAAATGCGCCTTGTCCATATATGATGCCGAAGTTTACACTCTTTGCTTTGTAACGCATTTCTTTTGTGACTTCTTTTTCATCTACATTGAAAACTTTTGCAGCAGTTGC
>CANHLV010000118.1 GCA_947461495.1 Chitinophagaceae bacterium | reverse complement strand
TATTTCCGAGATGAAAACTTCCCCCCTCGGGGGATTGAGGGGGCTCACGAATTCACGAATTAATTTTTACCGCAGAGAAGTGAGTTTTTAGAGTTTAAGCAGAGATTTATTGTAGATAATTTTATTTACTCCCCTCTTCCTTTAGGAGAGGGGTCGGGGGTGAGGTCTAACAATCACCCATTCTTCCTAAAATTCCCCCAAGCATCAGTTTTAATTTTATTTTCAGCCTGCATAAATTGGATTACTTCATGAATATGATCTTTGTCAAAATTATGCAATGCTTTTTCTAGTTTCGAATATGTCGTTGCATCATCCTCAAGTTGGTTCTGAATGGCGTCACTGATGTTTTTAAAAGTAGTAGGCGTTAATGAAATTCGGTTTGAATTTTTGCAATTATCGCAATTATTGCAGTCGGCTAAATTTTTATCATTGAAATAATTGGCAATGAATACACTTCTGCAAGTATTTGAATCTTCAGTAAAGGCAATCATTTTTTCGATTCTTTCTAAATGCTTTCTTTTTCTTTCTTGAAAATTTTTGACATTGAAACTGAAATCATCTGCATACATTCTGTTTCTCATTAACACAATCTGTGGCTTGTCTGATGCAACAGTATATTTAACCATTTGCATTTTATGCAATAGCTGAAGATTGTTTCTAATGATGCCAATAGGTGTCGATAAAAATTTCGCCAGCATGGTTTCGTAAATGAAACATGGGTAATCAAAAATTCCTTCATAGCTGCGTAATAAACCTTTAATTATCGGCTCCAATGAAGGATATGTCTTTTCGAATTCAAATAATGCTGATTTGGAAGTTGTAAATACCAATTGCGAAGGCTTGAATGAATTTTCCGAAATATAAAACAAGCCTTCTTGTGCCAAAGCCTGCAAACCATAAGTGGCTTGCAAGATATTCCATTTGAAATTTTCAGTAAAACTGCTGATGTCAAAATCAAAGGATTGACCTTCTCCGGTTCCTGCTGCAACCTGCAAATAATTCATCAGGTCGATATACAACTTTTTTAGCAGAGCAAAATCAGGGTAACGAAGGTTATTGATTTCTCTGAGTTCATTGTATTCCTTTTTGTCAACAAGCAAAAATACTTGTGCATATTTACCATCTCTTCCGGCGCGTCCTGCTTCCTGGTAGTAATGCTCAAGACTTTCAGGAATGCCCAGATGAATGACCAATCTTACATCTGGTTTGTCGATACCCATCCCAAAGGCATTGGTACAAACAATCGTATTTATTTTATTGTTGATCCAGTCATGTTGTTTTTTTGATCTTTCTTCGTTGGTTAAGCCTGCATGATAGAAATCAGCACTCATTTGATGTTGTTGCAGCAATTCAGCCATCTGTTGAGTTTGCTTTCTGCTTTTACAATATACAATGGCCGTGCCTCTTATATCAGTCAGCAGCTCAATCATTTTATTGGCTTTTGATGCAGGCTCTAATACGTTATAGGAGAGATTAGGTCTGGCAAAAGATTGCTGAAATCTTTCCTGATCTTTTTTGAACAATAATTTTTCACAAATGTCATTTTGAACATCTAGTGTAGCCGATGCTGTGAGTGCAATCACTGGAACATTTCTCAACTCTTCTCTCAGATTTGAAATTTTAAGGTAAGAAGGCCTGAAATCATATCCCCATTGAGAGATGCAATGGGCTTCATCTACAGCAATCAAGCAAACATCCATTGCAGGCAAATATTCTTCAAATAATCTGGTTTCCAATCTTTCAGGAGAAACATACAAGAACTTACATTCGTCATTAACGGCAGCCTCCAGCGTTTTCTTTACTTCGGGGAAACTCATGCCGGAATAAATCGCCAATGCAGGAATGTCTTTATTATTTAAGTTTTGAACCTGGTCTTTCATTAATGCAATCAATGGACTTACCACAATACATATACCATCCATCATCATGGCAGGTACTTGAAAACAAATAGATTTACCTCCACCAGTTGGTAATAAAGCCAATACATCTTGCTTTTGCAACACAGCATTTATTATGTCTTGTTGCATAGGCCGAAATTGGTCGTGGCCCCAGTACTTTTTTAATATAGAAATTGATGTACTCAAAATATTATACTGCTGAACGTTGAAGTTAAACAACCTTTTTTATATACAAATGAAGTGAAATCACGGCCAGCATCACATCACTAAATCCCATTGCCAAAGCTGAAAATGTAGGGGTAAGAAATCCTGCGGCTGCTATGGGTATCGCAACAACATTATAGGAAAATGCCCAAAACAAATTTTGTTTTATTGTTAGAAAAGTGTGACGACCTAAGCCTAATGCTTCAGGTAAATTGGTTAATCCTTGGTTCATTAATATTACGTCGGCATGTTGTACTGCCAATTGACTGGCTTCGCTAATCGAAATGCCAATCGTGGCTTTGGCGAGTGCAGGCGCATCGTTGATGCCATCTCCAACCATGGCTGTTGGAATAACTAGATTCAATTCATCAATGATCGCTAATTTTTGAGCCGGACTCTGTTCTGCATAAATTGTTTTGATGCCTAATGCAGATGCTGTTTTTTCTGCTTTGGATTTCAAGTCGCCAGTAAGCATGATGGTGTTGATGTTGTTTTTATCGCACCATTGGATGATTCCTGCTGCTTCAGTTCTGATTTCATCTTTTACATCAATCCAACCGATAAGTTGTTTGTTTTTCACCACATAAATATTATGCATAGTGGAGTCGTTCACTTCGATTAATATTTTTTTTGCTCCGACTTCATAAATATTGCCTTGATTATCTTCGCCTTTAACACCTATGCCTTTTATTTCTGCTGCTTTTTTCCAACGGATTAATGGCACCATATTCCATTCTTTAACCATGCAATTTGCAATGGGGTGATTTGAGTATTTCTCAAGTGAGTAAACTATCGATTTGAATTCAATTTCGTCTATGCTTGTATGATAGTTGTCTATAGTAAAGTTGCCTGTTGTCAATGTCCCAGTTTTATCAAATACAATCTGTTTTATTTTTTTAAATGATTCCAATGTACTGGCATTACGAAATATAATTCCTTTTTTTGCAGCACGTCCTAATCCTACAGAAATAGCTGCAGGTGTGGCTAATCCCATCGCGCAAGGACAAGAAATTACCAATACAGCAATGGATCTCATCATGGAATAATCGAAATCGATATGAAACAAAAAGAAATTAACTAAAAAACAAATGACAGAAATTGCGATCACTACGGGAACGAAAACCGCACTTATTTTATCAGCTAGTTTTTGCATAGGAGGCTTCTCTGCTTGGGCATTTTGCACCATCTTTATAATGCCTGATAATACTGTGTCTTTTCCTATTGCAGTTACTTGTGCTTTCACCAAGCCGGATTCCAAAACACTACCGCCAATTAGGAAATCTTTTTTAGTTCTGTTTAATGGGATACTTTCACCGGTTATGATGGCTTCATTTACCAAACAATCGCCCCACAATATTTTGCAATCTACAGGAACCTGCTCACCAGTTTTAATTAGCATTAAATCACCTGTTTTGAGTTGTGTGTTTTCAATAGGAAATATTTGCTCTTCATGTTTGTCATCGAAAGCAATCATATTGGCCATTACTTTCTGAGATTTGACCAAAGATTGTAATGCCTTTTGCGTAGATTTCATGGTGGCTTCTTCCAGATAATTGCCTAGAAATACCAGTGTTATTATTGATGCAGTAGTTTCAAAAAAAAGGTAATCACTATTTTGAAAATACAATGTACCCAACAAGCTGTATATGAACGCACATAAGGCGCCGAGCGACACCAACACGTTCATATTTGGAACTCCGGTTTTCAAACTTTTCAGTCCACTTCTTCCAAAAAAATACATGCCAACGACAAAAACTGGCAAACATAAAATCAATTGTAACCAGGGGTTTTGCAACCAATGGACTGGCAACCATCGATGCAACATGTGCAACATTAGAATGGCTGTAAATGGAAGTGTAAATAAAAAACGTTGTTTGTTGTTATGCAGCCATTTCTTTTTTTCAATTACAGCGTTATTTTCTGAAACGACCTCGTATCCCAATTCGGCAATGCCTATTTTTATTTTTTCTAAATCAGTTTGATTGTTATCAATGAAAGTTACTTTTCCATCAATAGGATTTACATTCACTTCTTGCATCCCTCTTTTTTGCAAAAATTTATTGATGCTTAAAGCGCAATTGCTGCAGGTCATGCCCTCTACTTGCCAATCGATTTTTTCCATACTGCAAAATTATCTTTTAAATTTCCGATAGTTCTTACTAATTATGAAAATATCTTTGCACCATGGAATTGATTTTTAAACTGACAGATATCAGTAAAGCTGCACAATGGTTGCTGGAACAAACCAAAGAAAGTAAGTGTATGGCTTTTCATGGAGAGATGGGCGCCGGCAAAACAACTTTTATCAGCGCCTTGTGTACTTTATTGGGTGTGCGGTCTGGACAAAGCAGTCCTACATTTCCCATCATCAATGATTATGTGACTTCAAAAGGGGAGACGATTTATCATATCGACTTATACCGTTTAAAAAGCGAAACGGAAGCCATGGCAGCAGGAGTTGAAGATTGTTTGTATTCCGGCAATTATTGTTTTGTAGAATGGCCTGAAAAAGCACCCGGGATTTTTCCAACAGATATCATCCATGTTTATATCCATACGATTGATGCAGACACACGAAACATAAAATTAAAGTTGTAAATTGTTCAATTGTTACTTGTTTAACAACAAAATAAGTTCTAACAATAAACTAAAAACCACAAACACTAACAACAATCACAAAATTTGTGTTTCTTTCTGCCTTAGTGCCTTTGTGGCAAAACAAAAAATAGCATACACATTATGGCCACATCAAAACCTTTCGTATCCACTTCATTTTCTTATGAAACTTTAGAAGAAAAACTGGATGTAAAACCAAAAGGAGAATCATTAGCCATAGGCATTCCCAAAGAAACTTCTTTTAATGAAAACAGGATTGCACTTACTCCTGAGGGTGCGGGCGTATTGATAGCGAATGGTCATGAGGTAATCATGGAATCCAATGCAGGTAAGGGTTCTAACTATAGTGATAAAGATTATAGCGAAACGGGAGTGAGGATAGTTTATGATAAAAAAGAAATTTTCAATTGCCATATTATTGTGAAAAGTGCACCTGTAAGTGAGGAAGATTGCGAATTGCTCAAACCAGACACCACCATTATTTCTCCCATTCATATGGCCATCATGAAAAAGGAGATTCTGGAAAAAATGATGGAGAAAAAAGTCACAGCAGTTAGTTTTGAAAATCTCAAGGACGATAGCGGACACAATCCAATTGTGAGAAGCATGAGTGAGATTGCAGGTAGTGCCATCATGTTGATTGCTGGTCAATACCTCAGCAATGCCAATAATGGTAAAGGAGTTTTGGTTGGAGGTATCAGTGGCATTCCGCCAACAAAAGTAATTATCATTGGTGCCGGTATCGTGGGTGACTATGCGGCTCGTACGGCATTGGCGATGGGTGCAAGTGTGAAAGTTTTCGATAATAGTATTTACAGACTCAAGCGATTACAAAACAACATTGGTGTCAGAATGTGGACATCTGTAATAGAACCACGCATCTTAGGAAAGCAACTTAAAACCTGTGATGTAGCGATTGGTGCCTTGAGTGGTGCTGCTGGAAGAACGCCGGTTGTTGTATCAGAAGAAATGGTGAGTAACATGCGTCCTGGCACTGTAATCGTGGACGTGAGTATCGATCATGGCGGTTGTTTTGAAACCAGTCAGGTGACTTCACATGAGAATCCTATTTTTACAAAATATGATGTGATTCATTATTGTGTTCCAAATATTCCCAGCGGCTTTGCGCGTACAGCTTCTCAAGCTATCAGCAATGTGTTGATGCCATTGCTTCTTGAAACTGGCGAAGATGGAGGCATTGACAATATCATTTGGCATAAGATGAATATCCGCAGTGGTATATATTTATTCAAAGGTAGTCTCACCAATTTTTTCTTGAGTGAAAGATTTGATTTGAAGTATACAGATTTGAATTTGTTGATTGCGAGTAGGAGGTAGGAAGCCCCCTCAATCCCCCAAGGGGGAAGCTGATTATGTTATGTTGGGGTTGCCACGAATTGGCGCCGGTATATTGACCGGTGTCTATAAGAGCGCTCAGTCTTTGACTGATTTGTGTTTTATAACCACGAATTCACGAATTGAACTTATTCCATTCTCAATTTTATTTTGATATTTTTCATGAATTCATGGTGCTACAACATTAATTGATTTACCAATATAGCCTAATCGAAATTCTCACGAAATGGCGCCGG
>CANHLV010000117.1 GCA_947461495.1 Chitinophagaceae bacterium | reverse complement strand
TTCGTTAGATGAAAACAATATCAATTATAACTATTGGATATTTGTAATGGTCCAATGAAATTGTCCCAAACAGCTTCCATATCGGCATTATACCAGAAAAAATAGATCTAAAAAGTAATTATAATTGGTATAAAATTGGCATTGTAATTTCGATTATGGTGTTATGTATTATTTGAACGCTAAAAACTTTTAAAGAATTTTGATTTACTTTATCAAAACACCAAATTGGCTAAAATGGCTTTATAAAAGCTGTTTTTGGGAAATAAAAACCGACGAAAAAAAAATATTTCTCAGTTTTGATGATGGCCCACATCCTCACATCACTCCATTTGTATTGGAAGAATTGAGAAAATACAATGCGAAAGCTACTTTTTTTTGTATTGGAGATAATGTTTCAAAATACCCTGATGTGTATAAGAAAATTATTGACGAAGGTCATATGGTTGGCAACCACACACAGAATCATCTAAATGGCTGGAAGACTGAAGATAAATTATATCTAGATAATATAGCAATGGCTCAAAAACATATCGATAGTGATTTGTTTCGACCTCCTTATGGCAGAATTACGCGTTTTCAATTGAGCCAGTTAACATTGTTACGGTTCAACTTGAAGACAATCATGTGGACGGTATTAAGTGGTGATTTTGATAAGTCAATATCAAAAGAAGATTGCAGAGATAATGTTATTTTAAACGCTAAAGAAGGATCTATTGTTGTCTTTCACGATAGTGAAAAAGCCAGAGAAAGAATGACATTTGCCTTACCCGAAGTTTTGAATTATTTCGCTTCGAAAGGCTATGTTTTTGAAAAAATAACTACTAATATTTTATAAATGATTATAGACACACATGCACATCTTTACTTAGAAGAATTTGGAAATGATATTGAGTCTGTAATTAATCATGCCAAAATGAATGGCGTCTCCTCCATTTATTTACCAGCGATTAACAGTGAAACACACAATGCAATGATTGCCTTATCAAATCAGTATCCATCTTATTGTTTACCTCTGATTGGATTGCATCCTTGCTATGTAAAATCAGATTATGAAAACGAATTAAAAATTGTTGATGATTGTCTGAGTCGATTTCAATTTTTAGGAATAGGAGAATGTGGGTTGGATTTTTATTGGGACAAAACATTCGTCAAGGAACAATATATCGCGCTTGAATATCAAATTCAGTTGGCAATAAAATATCAATTACCTATCATATTACATACACGAAACGCGACTCAAGAAACAATTGATGTGATTCGTAAGAACAAGACTAAAAATTTAAAAGGCATCTTTCATTGTTTTGGGGGAACTATTGATGAAGCAAAACAAATTATAGAATTGGGTTTTTATTTAGGCATTGGTGGCGTGGTGACTTACAAAAATGCAGGTCTAGACAAAGTATTGGAAAATATAGAATTGAAGCATATTGTACTGGAAACTGATTCGCCATATTTAACGCCAGTTCCACATCGTGGCGAAAGAAATGAGACAGCCTATTTGAAAATCATTGCTGATAAAATTGCAAGCATTAAAAATTGTAGTTTTGAAGAAGTTGCCAAAATTACCAGTGACAATGCGATGATTGTTTTTGAGAAATAACAATAATTGTTTGGCGTTTGGTGTTAGGCGTTATTTGTTAAACACCAAACACCAAACACACAACGCCAAACGCCAAATTTTAAACATGAACATTAACGAACTCTACCAAATCTTCCTTCAACATCCTTCCGTACAAACGGATACGCGTAGACTAAAAAAAGGCGATATTTTCTTCGCGCTTAAGGGAGATAACTTCAATGGCAATGAATATGCACATGCGGCATTAGAAAAAGGTGCTTCTTATTGTGTGGTTGATGAGTTGAAAGAATCAGAAGATAGCCGATTAATAATAGTTGATAATGTACTTGATACCTTACAGGCATTAGCTAAAAAACATCGTGAGCAATTTGATATTCCTTTTATTGCCATTACCGGAAGCAATGGAAAAACGACCACCAAAGAATTGATTCATGCGGTGTTGTCAAGTACATTCAAAACTTACACTACTGAAGGCAATTTGAATAATCATATCGGCATTCCACTTACGATTCTAAAAATCAAATCAGATGCGGAGATGGCGGTGATTGAAATGGGCGCCAATCATCAGAAAGAGATCGAAGGATATTGCAAATATGCAATGCCCACTCATGGATTAATTACCAATTGTGGTAAAGCTCACTTGGAAGGATTCGGTGGAGAAGCAGGGGTTAAAAAAGGGAAAGGAGAGTTGTTTGATTATTTAAAATCTGTTCATGGTAAAATATTTATTTATAACGATTACGAGTATCTGCAGGAAATGAGTCGCGGTTCAAACTCAATAATCAGCTATGGTTCTGAAAATAAAAGTGCTGATGTAGTTGGTTTGATCAACAATGATCAACAATTTCTTGAAGTTGGCATCACGAAAGGGGTAACAATTAATAGCATCAAAACCCAATTGGTTGGTGGCTATAATTTACCCAATGTTTTAGCGGCAGTATGTGTAGGCAAAACATTTGGGGTTAATGATGAAAAAATAAAAGACGCTTTAGAATCCTACGTTCCATCAAATAGTCGTTCTCAGTTACTAAAAAAAGATAGTAATTCAATCATTCTAGACGCTTATAATGCCAATCCTTCAAGCATGAAACTGGCCATTGAAAATTTCGCAAAAATGCCTGGATACAATAAGATTTTGATGCTCGGTGGCATGATGGAATTAGGAGAGGAGAGTCATCAGGAGCATATAGATATAGTTTCACTGATTAACCAATATAATTGGAAAAATGTTGTATTGGTTGGTCAGCAATTTGAATCAATTCACGAGCCATTTCTTTATTTTAAAACTTCATCTGCAGCAAGAGACTGGTTTACTGCACAACAATTTTCTGATGCAACAATTCTTGTAAAAGGCTCTCGAAGTATGCAAATGGAAAAGGTTTTAGATTGATTTTTAATTCAGAATTATAGAACGTACATTTGCAACCCAACAAAAAGGAGACGTGTCCGAGTGGCTGAAGGAGCATCCCGAGTACTCGGGAGAAAGTGTGTTTTAAAATAGTTCTTATAGAAATTTAAATATAAAGGAGACGTGTCCGAGTGGCTGAAGGAGCACGCCTGGAAAGTGTGTATACGGGAAACTGTATCGCGAGTTCGAATCTCGCCGTCTCCGCATCAAGAGGATGTTTCATGAAAATGAGCATCCTTTTTTTTGTGTTAATTTACCGCAGAGAACTTGAGTTTAAGAGTTTTCGCAGAGATTTTTCCAAGTAGGCACTTAGTTATCCAGGTTATCAAGCTTCAAGTTTATCAAGCCATTCAATTTCATTTTTACGCAACGTCCTTTGAAGGAGATTGCAGTTAAGCAAATTCCTTATTCCTAATCCCGAGCATTTAGAAAACTAATTCCTAATTCCAGCATCCATTATCTACCAAACCCTCTGCGTTAAACTCATTTCACTCATTTCTCTGCGGTGAAAAAAAACCTCCCAATTGGGAGGCCTTTCTTTATTAAAGCGATTTTATTTTTTACGTTTGTTTTGTTTGCGTTTGCCAAAGATATTACCTTCTTTAAAACCAGGACCTTCAGGGGGACCTAAATAACTTTGAGCGCAACGGAAGCCTACAGTTGAGGAACCTTGATCTTCTTGCATGTAGCGACGAGCTCCCGGCGACAACCAATAAGCTCTGTCGTTCCAACTACCACCTTTGATAACTCTCGATTTATCATTGATTAAGGTAGTAACACCATACTGATATGAAGCAGTGCTTGCAGAATCACCATCCAAATAGTTTATGACGTTATTGCGTTGGTAATTTGTTCTGTTTTTAACTTCTTCATCAGAAATGTCAACTTTTTTAAGATGGCCCATGCTATCTCTTTCAAATTCTCCGCTGCTGTTTTTAAAATTTTTCTGGAATCTGTTACCACGGAAATAATTGAAATCTTGTCCATCAGATGGTGTCATTGGTCTGTAAACATCACCAACCCACTCGTTAACGTTTCCGCACATGTTATACAATCCAAAAGCATTTGGATAAAAAGCTTTAATCGGACCAGGTATTGCAGAACGATCGTTCAATCCTCCTGAAACTCCCATATTGTCTCCACTCTGACGTTTGAAATTGGCCATGAACTTTCCCTGCCAAGTGCCATGACGGTTGTCTCTTAATCCATTTACATTTTTACTCCAAGAGTAGATTTGTTGATTCGAGCGTAATTCCTCACCACTTTTGGTTTCTTTCTTACGAGGAGAAGGATTTTGTTCTATTAAACCGTAAGCGGCATATTCCCATTCAGCTTCAGTTGGCAAACGATACCCAATGTTAAGTATGCCGTCCTCCATTTTAACTAGAGTCCTTGGTTTGTTATTAATATCTTTCAATTCTGATTTTTTAGGTTTAGCCCTGCCTTGGATCATGTCTGGGTTCAAAAGATAGGCCTCGGTATTAAACGAACCATCAGCTCCACCACCTTTCATTTCTTTTTTAGCTGCATCTTTTTTTAGATAACCTTTTTGCATCAAGTTAAATTCATTTACACGATCTGTTCTCCAAATACAGAAATCATGTGCTTGTTGCCAATTGACACCCACAACAGGATAAAAATTATAAGAAGGATAACGGAGATAATATTCAACGTAAGGCTCATTGTAAGCCAACTCTTCTCTCCAACATAAAGTATCAGGCAAACATTTAGCCATAATGGTTGTGTCGCCACTGAAAGTATTTTCAATCCAGTACAGGTATTCTCTGTAATGAACATTGGCAACTTCAGTCTCATCAATAAAGAAAGAAGGAACTGTTACTCTTCTTGGCATATTGTTCCAATCACCCATAACATCCTCATCTTTTGCACCCATTACAAAAGAGCCACCTTGAACGAATACAAGACCAGGGCCAGTTTTAGGGTATTTTACTTTTGATACATGGAAATTACCCATGTTTTTATCATCGTAACTCCATCCGGTTACGCTAGATTTAGCTTTTTTCTTGCCAAAAACTCCGCAAGAACTCAACGACAAGGCCGATAAGCCTAAAATTAAAAGGGACTTAATTGATAAGGTTTTGTGCATGTGCATTCGTTTTGCAAATTTGTTAACGAAGGGTTTTCAATTTTATTGTAAAAAATTTAGCTTACAATGAGTGCGAATATATCAACTTTAATTGATTCAAAACCATTTTTATCAATTTGTTAGCAAAATTTTCATTTTTTTTAAAACAAGCAACGATTATTAAAAACATTTTGTCATTAGTACACTATAAATTTCTTTTTTCAATGGCAATAAATTATACTAGTGCCACGTTCAGATTGTGAACATTAGAAAAGATTTCTTTTTTATGTTTTTTTCAGAAATTAAAAAAAAAATTGGTTAATTCGATAAATCATTTATTTTTACAACTCATTTTAAGTTTTCAAATACACATTATAGAGGAATTTCTACCTAACCAAGACAAAAAAATCGCATGAAACAAACAACTTTGAGACTAGCTGCTCTAGTTATGTTATTAGCAGGTTCAGCAACTGCTACACAGGCACAATCAGACCCAATCAACGTGGTAACTTCTGCCGTTCCATTTTTAAGAATTTCTCCAGACGCGCGCGCAGGCGGTATGGGTGATGTTGGTATCGCAACTTCAGCTGATGCTAGCTCAGGTTTCTGGAATTTAGCAAAAACTCCTTTTGCAAGTGACAAAATGAGCATCACTGCTTCCTATACTCCATGGTTGAGTGATCTAAAATTAAACGACGTTTATTTAGCTTCTTTAGCTGGTTACTATCAATTAGATGAAATGCAAGCGGTTTCTGCTTCATTAAGATATTTCAGCTTGGGTAACATTCAATTTACTGACTTTAGTGGTAACCAATTACAGTCTTTCCGTCCTCGTGAGTTCGCTTTCGATGCAGGATACTCAAGAAAATTATCAAACAAAATGGGATTGGGTGTAGCACTTCGCTATATCAGTTCTGATTTGGCTGGTGGTAGTGTAAATGGCGTTACTTACAAAAAAGGAACAGCTATTGCTGGTGATATACACTGGTACTACAAAGGAACTAATGCAGAAGGAAATGGTTTCGACTATGGAGCTACTTTATCTAATTTAGGTTCTAAAATCGCTTACACAAGTGATGCTAATCAAAAAGATTATATTCCTGCTAACTTAGGATTGGGAATGGCCTACAACAAAAAGTTTGATGCTGATAACAAAATCACTTTTGCCTTAGACATCAACAAATTAATGGTACCAACTCCTCCAAGTGCAACTGATTCTGCTTCTTTAGTAGAATATCGTTCAAAAGGTGTTGTATCAAGTTGGTTCAGTTCTTTCGGTGATGCCGGAAAAGACGAATTGAAAGAAGCCACTCTTGC
>CANHLV010000116.1 GCA_947461495.1 Chitinophagaceae bacterium | reverse complement strand
GCCGACAAAGGTCTCTTGTCGAGTCGTTTGAGTAAGTAAAATGATGAATGGGGAATGTGGTGCCGACGAAGGTCTTTGACCGAGTTGTGTGAATATGTGGAATTGGGAATTGGTGACGCCACGAATTCACGAATTGTTTTTATAACCCCGTAGGGGTGGCACTTTTATAAAGAAAATGCTGATTAGAAATAAAACTCCGTAGGAGTGATACAAAAAGTACTTCACAAATAGCCGACAAAGGTCTCTTGTCGAGTCGTTTGAGTAAGTAAAATGATGAATGGGGAATGTGGTGTCGACGATGGTCTTTGACCGAGTTGTGTGACTATGTGGAATTGGGAATTGGTGACGCCACGAATTCACGAATTGTTTTTATAACCCTGTAGGGGTGGCACTTTTATAAAGAAAATGCTGATTAGAAATAAAACTCCGTAGGAGTGATACAAAAAGCATCTTACGAAAAGCAAACGATATTATCTGGCCTAGTCTCTACCAACAAAAAAGCCGTTTCAATTGAAACGGCTTTTTTGTTAAATAAATTTAGATTAGAAAGGAACATTAAAAATTCCGTTAGTAATTACAATTGGATTCCCTCCTGCATCTTTAACCGTGCCAGAGAATGTTCCTACGCATCTTGAACCCGACATACTCGTGATGGTTACCGTAAAGCCTGGGTTTTGATTTTGATTATTTGGATCAGTTGCCATTGTATAATTAATTGATGATGCATCAAAAAAATCGCAGCTTACTAAAAATCCAATAGCAATTTGATTTACATCATAAGTAGATGGGTTAATGCTTCCTCCATTGATATTACCAATTTGGATGTTAATGGTAGGATCGGTACCAACTGCAAAACTGTTGCCATCAATACTCAAAATAGGAAAGCCTGCTGAATTACTTAATCCTGCAGAAGCACCTATATTAAATGTTGTAAACACACCATTCATATCGCAAGTGATAAAGTCAGTGGCTGCGCCTGTATAGGTAACAGACAATACACAAGATTGACTTCCGTTAGAAACATTATAATCAAATGAACCTGAAGCTGAGGGTGTTCCGGATGCATATAAAGTAACTTGTTGAGGCCCTGTGGTCGTGAATACTCCGGTGGCATTAAAGGTAACACCATTTACGGCAGTTGAAGATATTGAATAACTGCCTAGTCCGGTTACATCAACATCAATAGTAGCTGTATTTGAAGAGTTCATGGCAACGCCTACGTCATAATTTCCTAGCAAACTAAATCCTGTACATCCTGTAGGAGCGCCTCCAAGTGTATAAACCGCCGGAGGTGACATAGGATCAAAGGTTACAGAAAAAGTACAGGATGTTCCACCGCCTGATAATAAATAATTATAAGTTCCTGCTGCTGTTGGGGTTCCTGTTCCAATTAGTGTCACTCCTGTATTAGTTATTGTTAATGATCCGGTAGCAGCGAAGCTCACCCCATTGACAACCGGAGTACTCAAAGTGTAAACACCTCCAGATGTAACTGTTACATTCACAGAAACGGTATTTCCGCCGGTTAAAGGAACTGATTCCATGTAAGAACCAGCCAATGAAAATCCGGTACAAGTAGCGCCGGCGCCACCAAGTGTATAAGCAGCATTGGGGTTATTACTCGCAGGAAGAATTTCGACATCAACGATACATGTACTATTGTTGTTGGTGTAGCTGATGATTAGGGTTGTAATACCTGAGCTGGTTGGCATGCCAGTTCCCATCAATCTGACTGTATTGATGCCTGTTGTACCGAAAGTACCGGTACCATAAAAAGAAATACCATTGACTGTATCTGATTTGATTTCATAAATGCCAAGGGCAGTAACATCAACCTGAACATCAATATAATTTGTGCTGCCTAACGCAGAGTCAACAATATAAGTTCCTTGCACCACTACAGGCAGACAATCATTTGTAACGCTGTCTGCTTTAAGTGAACCTGAGGATTGCGCGCTCAAATCCCAATTCAATTCTTTCTGGCAGGATATAAATAAAATAGCGGAAATTAAAAAAAGGGCAAGGGTGCTTAACAGTTTCATATTAATGTTTATTGTTTTTGATCACATGTATGCCCTTAAATGCACATTCCGGAATTACCGAAATTTGATTTTGGACATCAAATTTGATTTTTTGTTTTATAGTTAATCTAAAAAGAAATTTTACTTTTGATTCCTTAAAAATTCCAACGCTAAGTTAACTTATTTACTACAAATATTATCCTTCAATTGGTGCTTCTTCAATATGATTAACTTCAGTATGTTTTTGTTGATTTTTTTCAATAAAAAATTTACGTTGAAATACAATGATGCTGATCACACCTCCGCTGATTGCGGCGTCTGCCAGATTGAAAATGGGGCGAAAGAATTCGAAATCTTCATTGCCCCAAACCGGGAACCAGGAAGGGAAATGGCCCTTTATTATTGGAAAGTAAAGCATGTCTACTACATTACCATGTAAGAAACTGCTGTATCCTTTTGAGGAAATCGTTGCTAATCCATCATAGCCCATGTAATCACCAAAGTTTGGGTTGAAAACCATTCCCTTGTCAAAAATTAACCCATAAAAGCAACTGTCAATTAAATTACCTACAGCACCTGCAAAAATTAGTGAGGCGCAAACGATAAATCCTTTGTGATATCCTTGTCTGATTATTCTACCTATATAAAAGACTCCAAAAACTACTGCACCCATTCTAAAAACGGTTAGTGCCAATTTGCCCCAATTTCCACCAAACTTCAGCCCATAGGCCATCCCCGGATTTTCAACAAAATACATTTGAAACCAATTACCTAGTACTGGGCGAGATGTATTCAGATAAAAATTCGTCTTTATGTAATACTTTAATGCCTGATCAGCTAATACTACAAGCAACACAATAATAAAAACGTGGGCTTTCTTCATAATATTTGGCAAAGATAAGGGTCTATTGTGTAGGTTGAATTGGTTTCAGCAAATATCCAGTATCTAGTATCCAGAATCCAGTATCAAGTATCCAACTTATCTAGCTTATCCAGCCTATCTAGCCTATCCAGCTTATCCAGCCTATCCAACTCCTCCCCCTCACTCCTCAAAATACACCCTTTTTACCCTTTGTGAGATATTTGTGAGTATTTCGTAAGGAATTGTATTTGCCCAAACAGCAATTTGTTCAACAGGAAGAGCTTCTCCAAAAACAATTACATCGTCGCCTTCTTTTGCATTGATTCCGGTAATATCCAGCATAGTCATATCCATACATACACTACCAATTACAGCAGCCAATTTACCATTAACCAACATTTTTCCATTACCCATCCCGAATGCCCTTGGGTATCCGTCTGCATAACCAATTCTTACCGTGGCGATTTGAGCATCCTGGCAAAGAACTCCCCTTCTTCCATAGCCAACTGTATCTTCCTTCTTTACATTTTTAATTTGCGCTATCGTTGTTTTTAAGGTCGTGACATTATGCAACTTAAGATTTGAATCCACTCCATACATTCCGATACCAAGTCTAACCATATCAAATTGCAAATTCGGATGGCGGTGAATGGCAGCAGTATTGGCTATATGTCTTATAAAATTATTTTTTGAAATCAATTGTATTTGCGAAGACATGGCATCAAACAATTTTGCCTGCTGATATGTAAAATCATCAAATGCTGAATTTTCGCTGGCAGCCAGATGTGAAAAAACAGATTTGATGTTAAAGAGGTTCGTTGATTGTAATTGTTCACAAAGTGAAGGCATATCGGACTGCATAAATCCTAATCTGTGCATACCTGTATCCAATTTCAAGTGTATTGGAAATTGTGTAACCTGTTCGGCCAAAAGATATTGCATAAAAGCATCTAAAATACGGAATGAATAAATTTCAGGTTCAAGTTGAAATCTTACAATATTATAAAAATCAATTTCATTCGCATTCATAACCATAATGGGTAAACGAATGCCGCCTTTTCTTAGTTCTACAGCCTCATCTGTATAAGCAACTGCGAGATAGTCAATGCCTTCCTGCTGCAGTACAGAAGCAATCTCAACACTGCCACTTCCATAACTGAATGCCTTAACCATAGCCATTATTTTGGTAGTAGGCGATAATCTTTCACGGTAAATTTTAAGATTCTGACGGATGGCATTCAAATTAATTTCGAGCATCGTGTCATGTAATTTTTGTTCCAATACATGACTGATTTTTTCAAATTCAAAAATGCGTGCTCCTTTCAAAAGAATAGCTTCGTTGTTGAAAGTCAGTTGTGGAAGTGCACTTAAAAATTCAATTGTTGTAGGATAAAAAGAAATATCTTTTACAGCGCTAAAGTGTTTTTGATAAATCGATATTTTTGATCCAATGCCGAACAATCTATTGATACCTTTTTGCTGTATTATCGATGCTATTTTTTGATACAGGTCATCATCAGAAAGTCCGGATTGCAAGAAATCGCTTAGGATAAGTGTTTTCCCTGCGTAAGCCTGTTGCTGTGATAAAAAGTCGAGTGCTATGTTTAATGAGTCCAGGTCTGCATTGTAACTATCGTTGATCACAGCACAGTGATTAATAGCTTGTTTCAATTCCAAACGCATGGCCACAGGTTCCAATTCCTGCATTGTAGCAGGTATCATTTGAATTTCAATTCCAAGTTCGATCAAGACCGCACAACATGTTATCACGTTGTATATAGAGGCCTCGTCTGTGAATGGAATTTTTATGGAAAAGGATTTATTTTGATAAAGCAATGATATTTGAGATTGTCCATATTTCTTTATGATGTCAATTACTGAAAGATCGGCCTGACTGGTTCGGCTCCAAGTAAATAATCGAGTTGAACTATTTTCTTTTTGAACAAATTGTTCAACTAGTTCATTAACAAGTGTATTTTCCGAACAATAAATCAAGATATTTGAGCGGGTAAACAATTTTAGTTTCTCATTGATTTTGTGTGAATGGCTCTCAAATCCTTCAGCATGTGCATCGCCTATATAAGTAAGTACTCCTATTGTTGGATTGATAATCGGTTCTAGCTTATCCATTTCATTGGGCAATGAAATACCCGCTTCAAAAATGGCAAGGTTGTTTTGTTCGGAAATTTGTAAAACACTTAAGGGAACACCTATTTGTGAATTATAACTTTTAGGACTTCTGACTATGTTGTAATTATGATGTAACAATTGATACAACCATTCTTTTACTATTGTTTTTCCATTGCTGCCTGTAATGCCTATAACTGTTGAGTCAAATTGATGCCTGTGATAGATTGCCAATTGCTGAAGTGCAAGTAAAGAATCTTTTACAACCAAAAAATTGACTTTGGGATAATCTGTAAAAAATTGTTGATTGATGTCATCATTGACCACAAAATTGCTTACCCCATTTGCATAAAGTTCTTTGATGAAATCAGTACCATTTCTTCTTGGGCCGTTTATGGCAAAAAATAAAGTTGTTGAGGGAAAAACCAAACGGCGACTATCTGTTAATACATTCTCGATATGCACAGCTTCAATACGAAGCCATGTTTGTGCTTGAATAATATTACTGATATCTGAGATGCTATACTTCAATGTGATTTATTAATCTGAAACAATATCATCCGGAGTTCCTTTCTTTTTGTGGTAAACAGAATACCAGATAGACCCACCGATACTACAAACAATGACAGCAAGAGAAACAATTACCTGGGTATTTTTATCAGCCAGTTGATCAATCCAGTGTGCTGCCAACATTTTTATACCGATAAAAAACAATACTATAGAAATCCCTTGTTGCAAATAATCGAATTGAGAAACAGCAGATCGCAATAGAAAAAACAAACTTCTCAATCCGAGAACAGCAAAAATATTTGATGAATATACAACAATACTGTTTCTTGAAATACCTAATACAGCTGGTAAAGAGTCTAATGCAAACAAAATATCAATGACCCCCAGCAAAACAACGACTACAAACAAACTGGTGTAAAGCGGTTTTCCGTTTTCTCTGATGATAAATTTTCCATTACCATCTTCATGAGTAAGTGGCAGGTATTTCTTTAGTATTCTGTAAAATCTAGAATCTTCCGGTTTAAATTCTTCATCCTCAGTTGCGGTAAACATTTTATATGCTGTATAAACTAAAAAAACGCCAAAAATGTAAAGCATCCAATGAAACTCATTCACCAGCCCAACACCAATAGTAATGAAAATAATTCTAAGGAAAATAGCCATCAAAATTCCAATCAATAAAACCCTTCCGAAATGAATTTCTTTTACTTTGAAGGCAGAAAAGATGACTATGAATACAAAAATATTGTCAATACTAAGACTCCATTCCATCAAATAGGCACTTAAAAATTCAATAGCTGTTTGCGCTCCTTTTTCTACGCCAATAAAAACCATAAAACTAAAAGCTATGGCAACCCAGAAAATTGTTTGTAAAGCTGCAGACCTTAT
>CANHLV010000115.1 GCA_947461495.1 Chitinophagaceae bacterium | reverse complement strand
TTCCTGCATGCCTTCTTCGGTGGTGAATAAGAGATTGTTTTCAACTTTGTATGTGCCTTTTTTGGAGGTTCCGTTATGAGTAAAAATGTAATGTTCTTTTTCATCAAAAACGAATGATGTATTTTCTGCTTTGGTAACATTAGGCGTTCCACTTTCAAGCCATTCTACAGCTTTCCAATGACCGACAATGAGTTTGTTATTTACACTTTCAATACATGAACTGAATAATGCCAATAAAATAAAAAGCATGGCAATGGGTGAAATAATCTTTTTCATAATTGATTTTTTTTAGTTTTACAATGAAACAAAATAATCATCATTGTCAAGATGTTTTATTTTAATACTCCTAATTCTTTCCCAATTTTCCTAAAAGCTTCAATAGCTTTATCCAAATGCTGTTGTTCATGTGCTGCACTAAGTTGAACCCTGATCCTTGCTTGACCTTTTGCAACTACAGGAAAGAAAAATCCAATGACATAAATGCCTTCATCCAATAATTTAGCGGCAAACTGTTGTGCCAATACTGCATCATATAACATAATCGGAACAATAGGATGATCACCAGGTTTGATATCAAAACCAGCTTCAGTCATTTTTGATCTGAAATATTTCGTGTTATATTCAAGCTTGTCTCTGAGGTCTGTAGTTTCGCTAAGCATATTCAAAACAGCGATAGAAGCACCCACAATACTTGGAGCCAATGTATTGCTGAACAAATATGGACGACTTCTTTGACGCAACATTTCTATGATTTCTTTTTTGCCGGAAGTAAATCCACCACTGGCACCACCTAATGCTTTTCCTAAAGTACCTGTTATAATATCTATACGACCCATCACGTTTCTGTATTCATGGGTACCTCTTCCTGTCTTTCCTAAAAAGCCTGAAGAATGACATTCATCTATCATTACTGCAGCATTATACTTATCGGCTAACTCACAAATAACATCAAGCTTTGCGATAGTTCCATCCATACTAAATGAACCATCTGTAACAATGATACGATTTCTCAAATGAGCACTTTCTTTTAGTTTAACTTCAAGATCTTCCATATTGTTATGCTCATAACGATAGCGCTGTGCTTTACATAATCGCACACCATCAATGATAGATGCATGATTCAATGCATCACTAATAATAGCATCTTCTTCATTGAACAAAGGTTCAAAAACACCACCATTGGCATCAAATGCCGCAGCATATAAAATAGTGTCTTCAGTCCCTAAAAAATTTGAAATAGCCTGCTCTAACTCTTTATGAATATCTTGTGTGCCGCAAATGAATCGTACACTACTCATGCCATAACCACGGTGATCAATATATTCTTTTGCCGCTTCAATAACTTTAGGATGTGAAGACAGCCCCAAATAGTTGTTCGCACAAAAATTTAATACCATTTTGCCATTCACAATAATTTCAGCACCTTGCTCGCTGCTGATGATTCTTTCTTTTTTAAATAAACCTGCTGATTCGATCTCTGTTAATTCAGATTTTATTCTTTCCGTAAATAGATAGTTCATATTTCTGTGTTTTTATTTTTACAAATCTAAACATAGCAACTAATTTATTTCACAATCATAAAAAATACTTTCCCTTTATAGCGTCATAATTTTCTTAATTTAGCAGCCATGTCGTATCGTTTCCAACAGGAAATAAAATCATTTTCATTATTACTTTCTCAAAACGAATTGAGTTTGCATCACAGTAATAATTATTGCGACAGGTATTTACAACATCTCATCGCTAATCGAAATTATTATCTAGATATCTATGCTCATGTGTTTGAAAAGGTATTAACCAACTCCAATTCACCAAAAGAAAATCTGACCATTATCGACTATGGAGCAGGTAACGGATTGTTGGGCATTTTTGCTAAATATTGCGGTTTTGGTAAAGTCATCATCAATGAATTAGATCATGTTTTTTTAATGTCGTCACTAAATTTATCAGAAAAACTAAATATCATCATTGATAAATTCATTGAAGGAGATATCTCAATTGTAAAAAAGGAAACAACTGATTTGAAAATCGATGCCATTATAGCAACCGATGTGATTGAGCATATCTACAATCTCAATGATTTTTTTACTACACTGCAATCCATAAATCCTGAAATTATATCTGTATTCACAACCGGCAGCAATCCTGAAAATTATTTCAAAGTAAAAAAACTGCAACGACTCCAATTAAAAGATGAGTTTGAAGGTGGCAAGCCCGATGATTTTGCGCTTTTTGGCTTTCAATCTCACAAGGCTTATCTCGAAATTCGGAAAGACATCATCAGAGGTGTTTTGAAAAACGAAGCTGATAACGTAATTAATCAGATGGCTTCAAAAACAAGAGGCTTACAAAAAAAAGATATTCTTTCAGCAATTGAGGTTTATCTGAAAACTGGAATGTTACCGAATGAACCTATTGATACATTCAATACCTGCAATCCTGAAACTGGAAGTTGGACAGAAAGAATTATAAATTTAGATGAATACAAAAATATTTATCAAACATTCAATTTTAATTTAATCGTCAACTCAGGTTTTTATAATGTTCATAAAAAAGGGTTAAAAAGACTGTCTTTTCGACTGCTTAATATGCTGGTTTCCATTTTTGGCATGCGATTCGCACCCTTTATTATATTAACTGGTAACCCAATGCAACCAGTTAAAAAATTGAACAATTAATTATATTTGTCTTTCATTAATCCATTAATGTGAATTTCTTTTTTATGAATAACCGCTTATACTTGGTTTCAATTTTAACCTTTCTGATACTTATTTCTTTTTCATTTTATTCTTCACGAAATATTGTAAAATTTCGTTCAACCAAATTGATTGATAGTTCTGTTTACATCATAGTGGATAAAAGTGATTTTGAACTTCGTGTGTATGATTCAGAAGGTTGGTATGCTACTTATCCTGTTGTTTTTGGAAGTAAAGATACTTCTGACAAATTGTTTGAAGGAGACAAAAGAACACCAAATGGTAATTATAAAATAATACTCAAAAAAATTCACAATAAATGGGGTCCGGAGTTACTGCTTGACTACCCAAATAAAGAAAATATCACATTATTTAATGAACGAAAAACAAGAAGAATGATACCTTCAACGGCAAAGATCGGTTCTGGTATTGCCATTCATGCAACAAGGCCTAGTGAAGAGTGGACTGTTGACAATTTTCAAAATTGGACAGATGGATGTGTATCTGTAAAATATACTGAAATGAAAGATTTGTACAGTTATATAGAGGTTGGCACAAAAGTTACGATCCAGCCATAAACAACAAATTGGCGTCTCCATAACTTAAAAATCTGAATTCGTTTTCCATGGCATATTGATAACATTTTTTCCAATCGTCTCCAATGGCTGCGGCTACAAGTAATAACAAAGTAGATTGCGGTTGATGAAAATTTGTGATCAATCCTTTCGCAATTTTAAATGTATAACCTGGTGTAATCAACAACTGAGTTTGTGTAAAAATTCGATTTATTTTCTTTTTCTCCATCCATTTTAATAAAGAAGTTAATGATGCTTCAACTGTAATGTGTTGCTGGTTTATATTTTCATCATAAACATCCCATTGGTGTATCTCAATTTTTTCAGCATCTGGATTTAAAATGGATTTGACACCCAGCCAATATAATGTTTCAATGGTTCTTAACGATGTAGTACCAACTGCAAATACATCTTCACGTTGGTTTTTGATTTGCATAATAGTCGCCTCATCTACATCAATCCATTCTGTATGCATTTCATGATCTTTCATCACCTCAGCTTTTACAGGCTTGAATGTTCCGGCTCCTACATGTAAGGTTACATTGGCTTTTTTAATATTTTTATTTTCAAAAGCACTAAAAATATTCTGGGTAAAATGAAGTCCGGCAGTGGGTGCTGCAACGGAGCCTTCGCTTTCAGCATATATGGTTTGATAGCGGCTTACATCTTCATTTTCAGCAAGTCTTTTAATATATGGAGGAAGCGGCACATCACCCGCTAAATCTAGTATTTCAGCAAAGCTCAAAGTCGTTGGTTCCCATGAGAATTCTACTTCATAGGCATCAGTAAGTGTTCCGATTATTTTTGCTTTTAAAACAATTTTATTTTCTCCGTCAGTGAGTTCTTTAGTCAGAAAATCTTCCTTCCATTTGGCAACGCCACCAATAAAGCATTTCCATTTAGACAAACCTCTTTGATTCATCACAGTGCTGTATTCGTTGATATCACCTGTAGGTTCCAAACAAAATATCTCAATCTTACTTCCGGTTGATTTTTCAAAACGAAGACGTGCATTAATAACTTTACTGTTGTTAAATATCAACAATAAATTTTCAGGAAGATGATTGACGATGCTTGAAAATGTATCTTCTGTTATTTCTCCATTTTTATAAATCAACAATTTTGATTCATCACGTTTGCCCAAAGGCCTAAGCGCAATGCGTGCATCGGGCAATTCGTAATGATAATCGGAGATGGATATTTGTTGTGGAGTGGTCATATGAAAGCCCCCTTTAATTCCCCCAAAGGGGGAAGACGATTATGTTTTATTGGGGTGTATTAGTTTTGAGAATCGTATTAATTTTATTAAAAGTTTATTTTGTTTTATCCAGCCTATCCAGCCTATCTAGCTTATCTAGCCTATCCAGCTTTATCCAGCCTATCCAGCATCCATCTCTTTCCTCTCCCCCTTTGGGGGAATTAAAGGGGGCTTCTACTTTTTATAATCTCCTCCACCACCGCCGGATCTAGCAGGGTAGTGGTATCACCAAGATTTGTTAATTCACCTTCCGCAATTTTTCTTAAAATACGTCTCATGATTTTACCGCTTCGTGTTTTAGGTAGTCCAGAAACAAATTGAATTTTGTCTGGTTTAGCAATAGCGCCAATCACTCTAGCAACTGTTTCACAAATGTCTTTTCTACTATGATTTTCGTCTATATGAACGCCATTGAAAATTACAAAAGCGTAAATGCCTTGTCCTTTGATATCGTGTGAAAATCCTACCACTGCACTTTCCACCACACCGGTATGCATATTGATGGCGTTTTCCACTTCGGCAGTACCGATACGATGACCACTCACATTCAACACATCGTCAACTCGCCCTGTGATTCTATAATCACCGTCTTTATCTCTCAAGCAACCGTCTCCTGTAAAGTATAAACCTTTGTATGTAGAAAAATAGGTTTGACGACATCTTTCGTGATCACCGTAAGTGGTTCGTAACATTCCTGGCCAAGGAAATCTGACACACAAATTTCCACTTACTTCATTGCCTTCGATTTCATTTCCATTCTCATCTACCAGTAACGGTTGTACGCCAGGTAATGGCAAAGTGGCGAAAGATGGCTTCGCCTTTGTTATTCCGGCAAGATTAGAAATCATAACACCACCTGTTTCAGTCTGCCACCAGGTATCAACAATAGGACAATGTTTCTTTCCAATATTTTCATCATACCAATGCCAGGCTTCTTCATTAATAGGCTCGCCAACAGTGCCGAGTACCTGTAATGAACTTAAATCTTTTCCCTCAACAGGCGTTGTGCCAAATCCCATCAAACTTCTGATGGCCGTTGGGGCTGTATATAAAATATTGACTTTATGCTTTTCGGTAATTTCCCAGAATCTTCCAGCATCAGGGTAAGTGGGAATGCCTTCAAACATTAGTGTTGTGGCGCCTGCACTTAAGGGGCCATAAATAATATAACTATGCCCTGTAATCCAGCCTATATCTGCGGTGCAAAAATGAATCTGCCCTCTTTGATATTGAAATACATTCACAAAAGTATAATTCGCCCAAACCAAATATCCTGCACAAGTATGCACCACACCTTTTGGTTTACCGGTACTTCCTGAGGTGTAAAGTATGAACAACATATCTTCAGCATCCATTGATTCAGCTGGGCAGAAAGGATTGCCAGCTGCTTCCACTATTTTAATTTCATCTTCCCACCAGCAATCACGTCCATTAATCATACTAACAGAGTTGCCTGTACGAGTAAGCACAATTACTTTATCTACAGAAGGACAAGTTACCAATGCGTCATCAATAACGGGTTTCAATGGAATGTTTTTATTTCCTCTGTAAGCACCATCAGCTGTAACAACAATATTACATTGCGCATTCTGAATCCTATCGGAAATACTTTGAGCAGAGAAGCCACCAAAGACCACAGAATGAATCGCGCCTATTCTTGCACATGCCAATACAGCAATCGCCAATTCAGGAACCATCGGCATATAAATACAAATGCGATCGCCTTTTTTAGCGCCGTTGTTTTTTAATACATTAGAAAATTGAGAAACTTTAAATAGTAATTCTTTATAAGTAATCGTAACGGTTTCTTCTTGTGGACTATTCGCTTCCCAGATAATAGCCGGTGTATCGGGTTGAGTTATAGCCCATCTATCCAAACAATTTTCGGTGATGTTTAATT
>CANHLV010000114.1 GCA_947461495.1 Chitinophagaceae bacterium | reverse complement strand
CAATGGAAATAACCGATAATATTTTATACGAATACAAAACAGAACAAATCAGCATTATTCATGTGATTGTTGATGGGAAGAGAAAGAGTACAAAATTGAATAACCCGGAGGATAGGTTTAAACCTTTTAAAAATGTTCAATAAGTTTAAAATGTTATAGCAGAAATATATCACAATAAACACCAAACACCAAACACCAAACACCAAACACCAAACACCAAACACCAAACACCAAACCATAAACGCCAAACATCCTAACCTTCCTCCATCTCCTCCTTCAACTCCTCAGAAATCGTCACTAATATTTTATCAATACGTTGTCCGTCCATGTCAATGATTTCGAAATTAAAATCCTTCCAAGAGAATTTTTCTCCGGTAACAGGTATGTGTTCTAATTCGTGCAAAACAAATCCTGCAAGTGTATCAAATTCATGTTCACCCTCATTCATCCAGCCGGCTCTCTCAAAATAACTGAGGAAATCATAAAATTGTATCAATGCGTCCACGAGGAAGCTACCGTCTTCTCTTTTAGTAATTTCATATTCGTCTTGACCGGTTTGAGGGACATCACCCACAATCGCTTCCATAATATCATTCAATGTTATCATGCCTTCAACTGTACCATATTCATCTACTATAAATGAAGCATGTATTTTTGAAGTTTTTATTTTTTCCAACAGCTGGTAAGCTGAATTGTTTTCAGGCACATAAAGTGCAGGCTTTAATAAAGTTTGTAGTTTGGTAGTAGGTGCTGCTTTCACAAGGTCCTTTACATAAACCAAACCTTTGATTTCATCGATCACACCATCGCAAAGAGGATAAGTACTGAATATGACTTCATCCAGTTTTGATTTGGCAGTTTCAACGGTATCATTGATGTCTAGCCATACAATTTCTGTCCGATGTGTCATTAATGAAGTGATGTTTCTGTCTCCCAGATGAAAAACCCTTTCGATGATTTCTTTTTCATCTTCTTCAATTGAGCCGTGTTCACTGCCTTCTGTGATCATGGCTTTGATTTCTTCTTCAGTAACACCTGAATCAGATGGTTTCTTAATATTGAAAATTTTGAAAATTAAATTTGAAACACCTGATAATAACCATACCAATGGCGTTAAAATGGAAGAAACAAAATGCATCGTTCCTGCTGTGCTTCTGGCAATTTTTTCGGCTTTCAACATAGCCAATTTTTTCGGTATCAATTCGCCGAATATTACAGAAAGAAATGTAACAATAATAACTACTATCGTAGTTGCAATAGTCCCTGCATAGGCTTTTAGTGGTTCAAACTGTTCTATAAAAGGCTTTAATTCATCACCAAATTTTTCACCTGAGTATACACCCGTAAGAATTGCGATAAGCGTCATGCCAATTTGCGCAGTGCTAAGAAATCTTTCGGGATGATCTATCAAATGCAAAGCCTTTTTCGCTTTTTCATCACCTTTATTGGCAAGAGTTTCTATTCTGGAACGTCTTGCACTGATTAGTGCAATTTCGCTGACTACGATGAGCGCATTGACAAAAATCAGTAAAATTAAAATGAGTATTTCCATATTTTAAGATAAAACAAAATGCTTATTGAAACGCAATGATATGAAATATCCGATAGAAAATCCAAGAATAGCTCCACAGATGATGTCTAACGGATAATGAACGCCAACATAAATCTGGGCATAACAAATCGTAAAAGCCCATACGAAAAACAGGTAAGCATAATTTTTTATCGTTGGTTTCAATGTATAAAAAAAGAAAGCAGCCATTGCAAAATGATTAGTAGCATGTGAAGAAGTGAAGCTTGAACTTTGTGGTCTGTAAACCAATAAAAATCTTACACGGTCTGCCATTTGCGGATCATTGCATGGACGTAGTCGGTGAATATTATTTTTAATCAAATCACTACTGATGAAGTCTCCAACAATAGGTACAATGGCAAAAAATAGCATCCACCATCCTGTATTTTTTTTAAAATTTAAGAGTACAAACAATACAAGGAATAAATACAATGGAATCCAGGTCTGTGAATTTCGTATGAAAGGCATTAATGTGTCCATCCATGTAACATGCCATTTTCCGTTGATGATTTCAAAAATTGCCTGATCTGTTTGTAATAAATAATTCATGAATAAACTGTAAGTTATGTTAAAAACTCTTTTATTATTTGCTTTTACAGCTATTTATTCAATGTCTCCGGTTGGCATCAAAAATAATTAAACTAATTTAGCATCACGCAAATTTAATTATGATATGGCGATGAAGCCTTTCCCCCGTCTTGTTCGATGGATTTTTACAACTTTGATTACGTTGATGGTATTCATGAGTTTGTATCGGCTATTGTTTTTTTTTCATTATCGAGGAGAAGACAGACCATTTAGCGGTACTGCCTTTTTGCTGGGTATAAGATATGATGCAAGGTTTGTCTCGATATTAGGCCTTTTTGTATTATTGCTTTCTATTTTCAATCCCCTTCATCCCTTCAAAAATCCTTCTTCACAAAAAATATGGATTGCCTTTATTACGATCGTTTTTTTAATGATGATGATTTTTTATGGAGCAGACTTTTATCATTATGATTATCTCCGCCAAAGATTGAATGCAGCTGCGTTGAACTTTCTGGCAGATGCAAATATTTCAGCTAATATGATGTGGCAGACGTATCCATTAGTTAAAATAACTATCGGATTTTTGATTGCTATGGTGCTTTTTTACAAATGGCAATTGTTAGTCATCAGAAAGATTAACACTCGTGAATTTCATGCTGAAAAAAAAATATTGAGGGGTGTTATTTATTGTTCAACAGTTTTGTTATTGTCTGCGTTCAGTTTTGGCAGATTGGGACAATACCCATTACGATGGAGTGATGCATTTGATTTTACAGATGATTTCAAAGCAAATACGGCATTGAATCCTTTTCAGAGTTTTTTCAGCTCTATGAAATTTAGGAATGTAAGATATGATGTGTCTAAAGTAAAACAAGATTATAGACTGATGGCGAATTATTTAGGGGTAAACAACTCTGATTCTTCAACACTTAATTATGTACGATATATCAGCAAAAACGACAGCATGAAATCAACGCCCAACATAGTGTTGGTGATATGTGAAAGTTTTAGTGCTTATAAAAGTTCCATGTTTGGAAATAAATTAAATCCCACTCCTTATTTTAATGAGCTTTGCAAGAATGGCGTTTTTTATGAAAGGTGTTTCACCCCTTCATTCGGAACTGCAAGGGGAGTTTGGGCAACTATAACTGGGATACCTGATGTAGAGTCTCCTAAAACATCTAGTCGCAATCCACTTGCCGTAGACCAGCATACTATCATCAATGATTTCGAAGGGTATGAGAAATTTTATTTTTTGGGAGGAAGTACAACTTGGGCGAATATACGTGGGTTATTAAAAAATAATATTAATGGACTGAACATTTACGAGCAGGATAATTTCAATTCTGCCAAAGTGGATGTTTGGGGTATCAGTGATAAAAATTTATTTCTAGAATCGAATAAAATACTGGCAAAACAAGAAAAGCCTTTTTTTGCTATCATTCAGACTGCTGACAACCATCGTCCATATACCATACCAGCTGAGGATCTGAATGAATTCAAAAAACTTGAATTCTCAAACGATTCTTTGAAGAAATATGGATTTGATGATAACGGACAATTCAATGCATTCAGATATGCGGATTTTAATTTCAGCAAATTTATAGAAGCTGCTAAAAAAGAAAATTATTTTAAAAACACAGTTTTTGTTTTTGTTGGAGATCATGGACTAAGAGGTGATGCCGGAAAAATGTTTCCTCAAAGTTTTACAAAGCAAGGTATTCTTGCAGAACATGTGCCTTTGTTGTTTTATGCACCTAAGTTGTTAACTCCGCATCGTGTAACAAATGTTTGTTCCCAATTAGACATATTACCAACACTTGCTTCGTTTTCAGGAATTCAATACACCAATAGCAGCTTCGGCAGAAATCTATTCGACAGTAACGATCATAAAGAGAGGTTTGCTTTTATTAATGATCCTGACTTATCAACTATCGGACTGGTGAGTAATAAATATTATTATAGAAAAAATCTGGTCACGCAGAAAGTTGAATTTGTTTCTGTTATAGATGATATACCTGTGGCCGAAAATACTCAAACTGATTCTGTCAAAACGGAAATGAATAAGCTGACAAATGCATTTCATGAAACTGCTAAGTATTTGCTTCTCAACAATAAAAAGCGATACAAATAAGCCACTAGACTATTATCTTTACACAAATTAAGTTGTCGAATTATGTTGATTAAATGGCGTGTGCCAAAAACAATCCAATGGATCGTAAGATTGTTTTTTATTTATCTAATTATTTTCACTGCCTTCAGAATGGCCACAGTGGTATGCTTTAAGCCACAGTCAATTGGCATGTTTGAGCTATTGCCTTCATTTTGGCTTGGTTTGAAATATGACTTGAGATGGATTGCCATTGTTTTAGCACCTATAGTAGTACTTTCAACTTACAAAAAATTATCGCCATTTTATAGTGAGCGAATGAAAAAGATTTGGACGATTTATCTGGGCATTATAACATTATTGGTTTTATTTTTCTATGGTGCTGATTTTGGGCAATTTGCTTATATCAATGCAAGATTAAATGCTGATGCTTTAATATTTGCAGAGGATCCGAAAGAAAGTCTGGAAATGGTTTGGCAAAGCTATCCAATTATATGGATTTTGATTTCTTTATTTGTTGCAGTGTTGGTCATTTATAAGTTATTCAATAAAACACATGTTGTAGTCGAAGATAACAACAGCAATATTCACAAGTTTGATTACAGAAGAAGATGGCACTTGGCTGCACTATTGATCATGAGTTGGTTTATTTATGGTTTTCTTACAGCTGCACCGCTTAACTTTTTGAGAGCATTTCGATTGAATGAGGAATTCAAGAGCAATCTGGCTTTAAATCCGTTACAAAATTTTTTTACTACTTTAAGTTTTCGGGATCCTGATTATAACAACAATGCCAATTTGTATTACAATACTATTGCTGAATTTTTAAATATTGATCCTACAGAAAGAAAGCTTTTTAATTACAACAGAGTTTTACATCCAAATAGTAAAGCAATAGAATCTCAGCCCAATGTAGTGCTGGTGATTTGTGAGAGTTTCAGTATGTATAAAAGTAGTATGAGTGGAAATGTTTTGAATGCAACACCTTATTTCAATGAGCTTTGCCGACAGGGAATATTTTTTGACAGGTGTTTTTCTCCAACATTTGGAACAGCTAGAGGAGTTTTCGCAACTATAACTGGGACTCCGGATGTACAGCTGAGTAAGTTTGCCACCAGAAACGAGGCTTCTGTAAACCAGCGCACCATCATCAACGATTTTCAGGGCTATGAAAAATATTACTTTATTGGTGGTCGCAGTCAGTTCAATAATTTCAGCGGCCTTATAAAAAATATCAACAATATAAAAATATACGAAGAAGGAAGTTATAAATCGCCAAAAATGAATGTTTGGGGCATCAGTGATAAGAATCTTTTTTTAGAAGCTAATGGTGTTTTAGCCAAGCAGAATAAACCTTTTTTTGCTATCATTCAAACTGCGGATAACCACAGACCATTTGACATTCCGATTGAGGATAATGATTTTGTACAACAAACAATTCCTGACGAAGAGCTTAAAAAAAATGGCTTTGAGTCATTGAAGGAATATAACGCATTTGCCTATACTGATTACTGTTATCGTAAATTTATTGAAGCAGCGAGTAAAGAAAGCTATTTTAATAATACCATTTTTGTATTTGTTGGTGATCATGGTGTGGAAGGAAATGCAACTGCTATATATCCTGATGCATGGACAGAACAACGATTGAGTGATGAGCACATTCCATTGCTCTTTTATGCTCCTTATTTATTAAGTCCACAATTGCACAAAGAGCCTGTTTCGCAAATAGATGTATTACCAACCATTGCTGGAATGATTCAACAACCTTACCTGAATACAACAATGGGCCGTGACTTGCTTGACACAGAAAAAAAAGAGAATGCAGCTTTTATCATTTATCATGCACCAGGATGGATTGGTATTGTTGGAGATGATTATTTTTATAGAAAAAACATTAGGATTAAAAAAGAAGAATTGGTTTCTGTAAAACCGGGGTTGCCTACATTAACTAAAGATCAATCTGATTCATTAAAAAATCATTATTCATTATTGACATCAGCAATTTATGAAACTTCCAGGTGGATGTTATTGAATAATAAGAATGAGAAGAAATAAAATGAGGAATAGCCACAAATTCACGAATAATTTCGCGCAAAGAGTTCGCAAGGGGGCAAAGACGCAAAGATTTTGCCACTAAGACACTAAGACACAAAGGCACCAATAAGCACAAAGGCTGGTTTTAATTTTCAGTAAATAATTTTTATTGCTCCCCTCTCACGCGGGAGAGGGGTTGGGGGTGAGGTCAAATTCACGAATTGTTTTTTT
>CANHLV010000113.1 GCA_947461495.1 Chitinophagaceae bacterium | reverse complement strand
TGTGTGCCTAAAACGTTACGTAATGCAGCATGCATCAAATGGGTAACACTATGATGAACAGTAATGTGCTTTCTTCTTTCGGCATCAACTTTTGCTGCTGCATTTCCACTCATGTCTGCAGCAATGTTTTCTGCAAAATGAATGATGAGGTCGTTTTCTTTTTTGGTATCGATAATTTCAATGCGGCTATTATTCACCATTAGTGAACCTGAATCGCCTACTTGTCCGCCACTTTCTGCATAAAATGGTGTAGTGTCCAAAACTATTTGAAACAACTCCTTCCCCTTTCCTTTTACTTTTCTGTATCTTAAAATTTTTGTTTCGACTTCCAGATGATTATACCCCACAAATCCTTTGCTGTTGCCTTCGTTTACAATCTGCCAGTCTTCCGTATCCAATGCAGTAGCAGCACGACTTCTGTCTTTCTGTACTTTCATTTCTTTTTCAAAACCAGCTTCATCCACAGTTAAATTATTTTCCTGTGCAATCAAGATGGTCAAATCAATAGGAAAGCCAAAAGTATCCAACAATTCAAATGCATCGGCACCACTAATTTGATTGGAAGCAGATTTAGAATGTGCAATTACAGTATCAATTTTCTTCAAACCTTTATCTAGTGTTCTTAAAAAAGCTTCTTCTTCTTCTTTAATTACTTTACCAACAAAATCCTGCTGTTGTATCAATTCAGGAAATACGGTTTCAAATTGTTTGGCGATAATAGGCAGCAATTGAAACAACAAAGGTTGTTTGTAATCAAGGTAAGAATAATAGTAACGAACTGCTCTTCTTAAAATTCTTCTAATCACATAACCCGCACCTGTATTCGAAGGCAATTGACCGTCAGCAATCGTAAATGAAATCGCTCTGATATGATCCGACAAAACCCTGAAGGCAATACTTTCTTTATCATCTTTTGCTTGATATGTTTTTCCGGTTATTTTTTCAACGGCATTTATGGTGCCTGAAAAAACATCTGTATCGTAGTTGCTTTGTTTGTTTTGTAAAACACGAACTAGTCTTTCAAAACCCATTCCCGTATCAACATGCCTTTCCGGAAGAGGTTCTAGTGATCCATCTTTTTTTCTGTTGTACTGAATGAATACATTGTTCCATATCTCAATAACTTGAGGATGATCTTTGTTTACCAATTCTCTACCCGGAATCTTTGCTCTTTCTTCATCAGATCGGCAATCCACATGTATTTCTGAACAAGGGCCACAAGGTCCGGTATCACCCATTTCCCAGAAATTGTCTTTTTTATTTCCGTAAATGATACGGTCTTCAGGCACAATTTTTTTCCATTCTGCAAGTGCGATACTCGATGACGGTATATTTTCTTTCTCATCTCCTTCAAAAACGGTTACATACAATCTGTCTTTATCTAATTTGTATACTTCTGTTAGTAATTCCCAGCTCCAAGCAATGGCTTCTGTTTTAAAATAATCACCAAAGCTCCAATTACCCAGCATTTCAAACATGGTATGATGATAAGTATCAACACCTACTTCTTCAAGGTCGTTATGTTTACCGCTGACGCGTAGGCATTTTTGAGTGTCAGCGATACGCGTTGAAGGCGATTTTTTATTCCCCAGAAAATAATCTTTAAACTGATTCATTCCGGCGTTGGTAAACAAAAGCGTCGGATCATTTTTTACTACTATAGGTGCAGAAGGAACGATTAAATGCTCTTTGGATTTGAAAAAATCAAGAAAATGCTGTCTGATTTCCGATGCCGTCATCATGGTTTAGTTGTTTGATTGCGTTGATTATTGTCATTTATGGGGTTATATTTGTAAACTTTTCTAATACAAAGCCCCTAATGGTTAATGGGCTGCAATTTAATGATTAACGATGAGTTTTCAGGCATCGTTGCATTCATTTGAAAGGAATGAAAAAAATAAAGTACTTCTACAATACACATACACTGCGATACGAAAAGCTCGTAACGCCATTTCGTGTAAAGTTGTTGCGACTTTTTGGTTTTTTATCCGGATTGACTGTGGCCTCTGCAATTGTAATTTACCTTTACCTGAAATTTTTCCCTCAACCCACAGATATTGAATATCGACGCAAATATGAATTGCTCAGAGACGATTACAATCAGGTAAACGAGAAAGTTAAAACACTTCAGCAGCAAATGATGGCATTGGAAAAGCGCGACAACGAAGTGTATCGGTCGATTTTTGAAGCGAACCCTGTACCTGACAGCGCAAGAGCCAAACTGATTGAACAGCAGAAAGAAATCGAAAAAATAAAGGTGATGGATGATTTTGAATTGGGTGCTGATATTGCTTCTCAATTGAATAATATAAGTGCCAGAGTCGCTTTTCAACAAAAAAGCTACGACAATATCGCAGGGTTGATTAAAACCCAGGATGTAAAATTAGCAAGTCTTCCTGCTATTCAACCTGTAAGTAACAAACAATTAAATAGGATAGCCAGCGGTTATGGCATGCGCATCGATCCGGTATATGGCACACCAAAAATGCATAAAGGCCTTGATTTTACCGCCCCTCAAGGAACACCTATTTATGCTACAGGAAATGGTGTCGTAAAAGTTTCTGGTACCTCAGGAAATGGTTTTGGAAATCATGTTGTTATCAACCACGGCTATGGCTATGAAACACTCTATGGCCATATGTACAGAATTAAGGCCCGGCAAGGTCAGCGTATCAAAAGAGGTGAAGTTATTGGATGGGTTGGCAGTACAGGCAAAAGCACAGGGCCTCATTGCCATTATGAAGTTCATATCAATGGACATGAAGTCAACCCGGTTTACTTTTTCTTCAATGATTTAAATGCCGAACAATACGATAGACTTTTGAAAATGGCTTCCACAGGTAGTGCAAAAAGTTTTGATTAACTATAGCCGAAATTCTTTATTTTAGAGTAATTCCTTTCATCAAAAATACTATGCAATTGAAACAAACCTCATTTGATTTTGATTTTCCACCTGAAGTGCCAAAACCGGGAAAAAAACTAGTTCCTCCAAAGCAAGTAATAGCAGCTCCACAAGAACCAATTGAAGTGGATGTAAGACCAATACAAAATACCAAGCCTAAAATCGAAGAAAAAAAATCTAAACGTGGGCGAATGAAATTAAGTGATATGGCTGCCAGCGTTGAGAGAGTAGAAATTCCGGATGATGAAGAATTGTTTTCAAAACGATATTACAACATGTCAGCAGTAACAAGCATGTTCAAAGTAAATCATTCTTTACTTCGTTTTTGGGAAAATGAATTTGATATCCTGAAGCCCAAGAAAAATGGCAAAGGCGATCGTCACTTCAGACCAGAGGACATCAAAAATTTAAAACTGATTCATCATCTGCTCAGAGAGCGAAAATATACCATTGATGGCGCCAAAGATTTTTTAAAGAAAAATAAGCATGCCGATAAAAAATTCGAAATGATAGAATCTCTTAAAAATCTTCGTGGCTTCTTACATGAACTGAAAGCCGGATTATAAATCAACCCGATGAAAAATTTACTTTTATCTTTCTTATTTTGTTTGCTTCTTTGTAACGTAAATGCTCAAACGCCATATACCGTTTCACCGGATCCTAAAACCGGAGGCAAAGTGTATCAAGGAGTGATTAATAAATATACACTTCAAAATGATAAAACCTTTAACTGGTATGCATCTGGCCAGTCGGGTTACTCACCAGAAATGAAAATCTTAACTGCGTTTGAAACGGCAAAAACAAGTGTTCATTTTATTTTGTTTGGCGGTACTTGGTGTGATGATACACAATATATCTTACCAAAATTCTTCAAAATACAGGAGCTTAGTGGTTTCCCAGACTCTGCGGTAAGTTTTTATGGAGTCGACAGGGATAAAAAAACCATTGGAAACATTTCACATGCGTTCAACATCACCAATGTTCCCACCATCATTATTATGAAAGAGGGCAAAGAAATTGGACGTGTGGTTGAATATGGAAAAACCGGGAAATGGGATATGGAAATTGCAGAAATGCTCAAATGATATTTTCAGATGCAATTGTTGATGCCCCCGAATCAGCATTTGAAATTATGATATCTGTTGTAGGATTTGCCATTTTAAGTTGATGTTTTTCTGATGTGTTTTTGATGAAAATGGCAGTTTCTTGCTTAATATTCAGAAATGCATCCATCTCAATAGGTTTCGTAAAATATTCAATGGTAACGGTAGTACAAGCTTTATTGAAATCTGTGATAAATACAGCGTTTTTGTTGATGATAGGTTTTTTTTCTTCAAGAAATGTCTTTATGTCAAGAATAAATTCTTCGATATGAATCGTTATTGCGGCATTACTTAATTCTATTTTAAATTCAGCTCTTCTGCCGGAACGCATGCTCCAATTGTCGACAATGCCGTCTACCATCTGTTTATTGGGAACAGTAACAAGAGTTTGTTCATTGGTTCTGATTCTTGTACTCCTTAATCCAATATGCTCCACGGTACCGGTAACGTTATTTACTTTAACCAGATCTCCGGTAAAAAATGGCTTATCAAAAAATATGATGAAAGAAGCAATCAGGTTTTCTATACTTTCTTTTGCAGCCAAAGCCAAAGCTGCACCCACAATACTCAAGCCGGTGAGTAATGCACCCACGTCAACTTTGAAGCCTATTTTCAGGATAAACAAAACACCAATGATGTAAATGATCGCTTTTACAAAATCCCTGAAGAATACAATGAGCTGGTCGTTGCCTTTGTCTTTGGTGGACTTGGCATTGATATCAAGTACCAATGCAATAAAATCGATGAAACTTTGAACTACCCATATGAAGTAAATCAGAATTAGGCATTTTCCTATGGCATGAAGAATCATTTCTGAATTAAAACCATAGAAATTGAAGAGAAATACTGTTGGGAAATTCAACCTTCCAATCGCCAGTATTGAAATCAACACTGCGAGAAATCTACCTAAAGGTTTTATGATAAGTCCGGTGAATTCATGTTTTTCTACGGATGTCCAGCGTTTTTGAATTGGAATAAAAAGAAAAGAGGCGATATGCTTTGACATCCATTTTTTGAACATGCCAACGATGGCAATGATTACAAATACAACAACGAGCATTCTGATGTTGTTGTCGAGTAAGGTGAAATCAGGGAATTTCATTTTAGTATAATTAATTCAAAATGTAAAAGTAAAAAGTAAAAAATTGTTAAGTGTCCTTTTTTTATTTTTGAATTTTTACTTTTTATGTAGGATTATTTAAAAAATCAAATGACACATGGTACATCATCAATTTATACTATAAATACTAACGCCGTCTTCTGTTAACACATATAATTTCCTATTGACTACCTTCATTTTATGGTTGTCTGATAATCCTTCAGGCAGTTCAAATTCTTTTAGATTCAAGCTTTGCCATTCATACAGCAAGAGTTTGTTACCACTGAATCCATATACTGTTTTTTCATTAAGACCAACACTCTTCCAATTTAAAAATGGAATGATATTGTCTTTGAAAGTTCCATTCCAATCAAAGCAATAAAAACCTTTATGTTCATCATAGAGTAATACTTGTTTTTCATTAGCGAGCATATCAACATGTTCAGGAATATTTTCACCAAAGAATGTAAGTTCCTGGCCTTCAGCAATAGTGTTACCCATGTCATCTAGCTTTTTAATTTTCAGAGCAGCACCATCAAAAAGCCAGATATTATTGTCGTAAGAAGTAGCAACAGTAGCCACGTTGAACAATTGTTTACTGCGAAGGTTGATACTATTTCTAAAAGTGAGTAATTTGTCTAATGTAACAATGATGCCGTAAGACTTGTAATAAATCAGGTTTTTAAGTGGATTGCTCACATCAATGAAAGATGGTGTTCCATATTTTTTCACATCATTGAAAGTTGATAATATTGCTCCGTCACTATTCATTTTCTTCAATTGAAAATCCGGAGTGATGACATAAATATTTTCAAGCGCATCAACAAAGATGGCATTAAATTTTCCAGGGATATTTTTTTCAAATAGAAAGTGATTGTCTGTTTGTGCCATTGCATTAGATGACAATAATATCATTATCAAAAAACCAGAGAGATATTTTTGTAATTGACTCAATGCTTATAATATTTTAATTGAAGTTGGCTCTCATCCAATTCAGCATAACTGAAATATTTTATCCAATCGCCAAGGTTGATGTACTTGCTGTTTTCATTCAATTGAATATCCAATGGGAGATGTCTATGACCGAAAATAAAATAATCGTAATGCTCTATTTTCAACACATCCTTGCAATAACTTACTAACCATTCTTTGTCTTCGCTTTCAAAAATTTCATCACTGTTACCGGTTTTAGCCCTGCTTTTTCTGCTGAAGTAATTGGCAAGTCCGATACCGATTACCGGAGGTAATATTCCAAAAGCTTTTTGTGCAATCTTATTTCTGAAAAGCTTTTTGATGAATTTATATCCATGATCACCCGGGCCTAATCCATCGCCATGGCCAATTAAAAATTTCTTATTGTGAAGTTGAAACGGAAC
>CANHLV010000112.1 GCA_947461495.1 Chitinophagaceae bacterium | reverse complement strand
TTGTGATTCTTGCTTTACTTCTATTTACAGTACTTTTAATTTATATTTTACTATTTCCCATTTTCAAGAAGAATCATTTAGCGGCTTCAATAGAAATGCATCCTGAAGTGCCATCAAAGAATGAATTCCACATTCCTGAGTACAACAAAATCGCTGTGGCACTTGATTTTAGTGATAATGATTTCAAATTAATTTCAGGAGCTATTAGCCAAGCTGGCAATAACAAAGAATTCATTTTAATTCATATTGTTGAAAGTCCGGCAGCAAAACTACATGGAGACAATACTGCAGATTATGAAACGGACAAAGATAGAGAGCGTCTATCCTTAATCGTTAAACAAATGCAAGACAAAGGATACAAAGTAAAAGGTATTTTAGGTTTTAAAGAAAGATCAACAGCGCTCATCAAAATCATTAAAGAAGAGCAAGCAGATTTGCTGGTTATTGGAGCTCATGGCCATAAAGGCATCAAAGATTTTATTTATGGCACTACGATTGATAAGGTAAGGCATGAAGTGAGTATACCGGTGTTTATTGTGAAATAACGTTTGTTGTTTGGTGTTTGGTGTTTGTTGTTTGGTGTTTTGTTCTGATGTTTAGGAAATAAACGTATTGAACCTATTAAACCTATTGAACCTTTTGAACTTCCTAAGCCCTTAAAACAGCACAGCAAATTAAACCCTTCAACCGCGAAGCCCCTACTCCTCCACAAAATCCAATTCCTTTCCAAAAGTTTCTTTAATATTGATAAGTGCAATGATGCCTATCATCATGATTATAATGCTAGTAAACAGTCCGGCATTGAGATATGTAAAATAATGTCTGAGCAATTCAAATAAAGGCAAAATCAATACGGCCAATAGCCCTCTTACCATATTGGGAATTGTAGTAGCGGCGGTAGCTCTCAGGTTTGTGCCAAATTCTTCGGCGCCCATGGTAACAAAGATTGCCCAATATCCGGTAGCTAATCCAAGTCCGGCGCAAACCATATACATACCCGCTGCAGTACCATTCCATAAAGCTGTAAAATAAAGGATGATAAAAAACACCGTGATACCAAAAAACAAATACAAAGCTTTTTTTCTGCTCTTCAACCAATTGCTAATAAATCCTACTGACAAATCTCCGATTGAAATCATAACATAGGCAAACATTATTGACTTACCGGGATCTATGGTTTCTTTAATCCCCATTTGTTTACCAAATTCATTTGAGAAAGTAACCAACACTCCAATGATTAACCAGGTTGGCAATCCGATTAAAATGTTATTCAAGTATCTTTTGAAACGCTCCCTTTTGCTGAATAACAAAAAGAAATTACCCCGTTGTATATCTGTTGCTTTGATATTTTGAAAAATCCCGGATTCATATACGGACAATCTCAAAAGCAATAATAAAAAGCCCATTCCTCCGCCAATGAAATAACAAATTCTCCATTCAAAATTCTCTTTAATAATAAAAGCAAACACAGCACCACTTAGTCCTATACCCGCAACAATTGAAGTAGCAATTCCTCTTTTTTCTTTGGAAACCATTTCAGCAACTAAAGTAATGCCTGCTCCCAATTCACCAGCAAGTCCAATACCGGCAACAAACCTTACCCATTTATATTGTTCTACTGTTTGAACAAAACCATTGGCAATATTAGCCAAGGAATATAAAAGAATGGAACCAAATAAAACACTTAGTCTTCCTTTTTTATCCCCCATAACGCCCCAAATAATACCACCAATCAATAGGCCAAACATTTGCCATTTTAATATAGTTTCACCTGTCAACATCAATTCATCTCCTGATAGCCCTAATGATTTTAAACTTGGCATTCTGATAATTCCAAATAACAATAAATCATAGATATCTACGAAATAACCCAGAGATGCAACAAGAATTACAAAGCGAACAGAATTTTTAAATGGAGAAGGCAAATTGTTCATGTGATTTATTTTTATTCGACTCGATTTCTTTTGCCACCAAGGCGGCAAGGCACAAAGGAAAACGAAGTATCTCTCCTACGGAGTTTTTTTCTTGATTATGTATCTCTGTTTAAAACAGTCGCACTCCTGAGGAGTTCTTTTCTTAAGTATGTGTTTTGGTTTAAAATAGTTGCAATTCTACGGAGTTAAGTGCTATCCAGTATCTAGTATCCAGCCTATCCAGCCTATCTAGCCTATCTAGCCTACCCCTTCTTCTTCATAAACATTTTCAACAACACCGGAATAGTAGTCAATAACACAATTCCAACCACTATAACTTCTAGATGTTTTCTTAAATCGAAACCAAATGAACTTAAAATGAAACGTTGTAAGTAATGACCGCCAATTAGCATACTAAAAACCCAAGCAATCGAACCGACAATATTATAAAACGAAAATTTTTTGTTATCCATTTGCACAATACCTGCAACAATCGGCGCGAATGTTCTTACAAAAGGAATGAATCTGGCGAAAATAATTGTTCCTGCACCATGTTTTTCATAAAACTCTTTAGCTTGAAAGAGATATTTCTTTTTGAATAACAATGAATCTTTTCTTTCAAATAAATAAGGACCACTTTTTTTACCAAACCAGTAACCTGTCATGTTTCCTATAATTCCTGAAAATGCAATTAACGCTCCAATGATAATTAAATCTAAAATTGCACTTCCGGTTGAAAAATGTAACGCGCCTTTTATTAAGTCGTTGCTGTAAATACCTGCTACAAAAAGCAAAGAATCACCAGGCAGAAAAAAGCCTGCAAACAAACCGGTTTCTGCAAATACTACAAAAACAATGAACCATAACCCACCATGTTCAATGTACCATTGAGGTTGTAATAACTGAAGCCAGTTGAATGCTAAGAATATTGTTTGTGTCATTTGTTATTTTTTTATAAGAAGCCCCCTCAATCCCCCAAGGGGGAAGCTGTTCGTGTTTTGCTGAAGTCCAGACTTCCTTATTTTGTATTTATTATTTTGTATTTATTATTTCTACTTTCTACGCAACGTCCCTTACAGGAGACATTGCTAAGAAACCTTGTTAATTCTCAACATTTACATTTTACATTCATCATTTTACATTTTACATTCTAAGCGCTCCCTCCCACTTACTCACCGCAGCCGTTGCCAAGGCGTTACCGAGAACATTAGTCATGCTTCTGCCCATATCACAGAATGTATCAATTGCCAGTACCAAGCCAATCCCTTCAGGTGGTATACCAAACATGGAACCTGTTGCCAATACGACCACTAATGAAGCTCTTGGTACACCTGCAATTCCTTTGCTCGTGAGCATAAAAACCAATAGCATCGCGATCTGTGTTCCTAAATGATCTGTGATTGACGTGATGTTGTAAGCTTGTGCGATAAACATACTTGCGAAGGTCATGTACATCATGCTACCATCCAAATTAAAGGAATATCCCAATGGCAAAGTGAAAGAAACAATTTTGTTATCGCAACCAAATCGCTCCATTTCTTCTACCAGCTTTGGAAAAACCGCCTCACTGCTAGCGGTGTTAAAAGCAATTGTCATCGGTGAGGACAATCTTTTTAAAAGTACTTTTAATCTATGCTTTAAAATGATGTAACCCACCAACAATAAAAGTATCCATAATACTGCCAATCCTAAATAAAAGGTACCGATATAATAAGCGTAAGTTTTTAAAATACCAAGTCCTTTTAAAGCAATCACTGCAGTCATAGCGCCGAATACTCCAACAGGAGCAAAATTCATGACATAGTTTACCATTTTTAAAACAACATGCGTTAATGAATCCAATGCTTTTATAATTGGTTCGCCTTTTGTCCCTATGGAGGTTAGTGCCACACCAAAAAAAACAGAAAAAATAACCAGTTGCAAAATTTCATTATTAGCCATAGCTTCAATTACACTTCTTGGAAAAACATGCTCAATGAATTTATCCAAAGAAAATTCTTTTGTTTTGCCCAACATATCTTTTGCACCTTCCAAATCAGCATTGGCAATATTTACGCCTACTCCGGGTTTTGTAATCGTTACTAAAATCAAACCAAGTGTAAGACTGATTAACGAAGCAGAAATGAACCAAATCATGGCTTTGCCGCCTACTCTACCAACTGTTTTCAAATCACCTAATTTAGCAATACCAACCACTAAAGTTGCGAAAACCAGTGGTGCAATAATCATTTGCACCATTCTTAAAAAAATGGTGGCTAGTAATTTTATTTTAGGAGCAAAATCTTTAATGAATTCGGGAGATGCATTTTCGTGAATGAGATAGCCGAAAAAAATACCCATTATCATGGCAATAACTATATAAGTAGTAAGTTTACCCGACTTGTTTTGCTGAGTAGATTCTGTATGCATGAAAGAATTTTAGTTGCGCAATGTAATATATAAATTCTTACGAAAGTAATCATGATAATATTATTAGGAATAATTGGTTTATAAATGTTTGTGTGTGTCAACAAATAATTCCTTATTTTTCAGAAATATTTTTTACCAAAAACTAAAATAAATGGGATTATTTACTAAAAAACCTATGCATTTACTAATGGAAGAAGCGGGCGAATCTGAAAAAGGATTGAAACGCACCCTAAGTGCAGGTTCATTAATTGCCCTTGGCATTGGAGCTATCATTGGTGCAGGATTATTTGTAAGAACAGCCGCAGCTGCTGCACAAAACGCCGGACCTTCTGTAACACTTGGTTTTATTGTGGCTGCGATTGGATGTGCTTTGGCAGGCTTGTGTTATGCTGAGTTATCATCCTCGATTCCTATTTCAGGAAGTGCTTACACATACACATACGCCACAATGGGCGAATTATTGGCCTGGGTTATTGGCTGGGATTTGATTTTGGAATATGCAGTTGGAGCTGCAACTGTAGGAATCGCATGGAGTGAATATTTAAACAACATGCTAGTACATGTATTTCATATGAAAGCGATTGCCTACGAATGGTGCCACTCTCCTTTTGAACATTCAGTTGCTGATGCTGCAGGAGTTGTTCATACCGGAATCATTAATTTACCAGCTTTAGGAATTGTAACGGCATTAAGTTTATTACTCATCAAAGGAACACAAGAGTCTGCTTTTGTAAACGGATTGATTGTAATTACAAAAGTTTCCATTGTTGTGTTGATCATTATTTTCGGTTGGAGTTTTGTACAAGCCGGAAATCACACACCTTATATTCCTGAACCTACTATTTATACAGATAGCCAAGGTGTTGACCACCATTTTGGGGGCATCATGGGTATCCTCGGTGCTGCCGGTGTTGTATTCTTTGCCTTCATAGGATTTGATGCGGTAAGTACAGCTGCACAGGAAACTAAAAATCCTAAAACAGCAATGCCAATCGGCATTTTGGGATCATTGGCAGTATGTACGGTGTTGTATATTTTATTTGCACATGTGTTAACAGGTATTGCTCCAGTAGAATTTTTCAGAACAGATGGTAAAGAAGCTTCTGTGGTGGCTGCTATCAACAAATACATGCCGGGTTATGCTTGGTTAGGTAAATTGGTAACTGTTGCTATTCTTGCGGGTTTCTCTTCAGTAATCTTGGTGATGTTACTTGGTCAAAGCCGTGTTTTTTATTCTATGAGTAAAGATGGTTTGCTGCCAGATACTTTCAGTCACTTACATCCTAAATTCAAAACTCCACACAAAGCAAATCTGATTATCCTTGTTTTGGTGGGTGGATTTGCTGCATTTGTTCCTGGTGATATTGTTGGCGACATGACAAGTATCGGAACTTTATTTGCATTTATCCTAGTATGTGGTGCGGTTATCATTTTAAGAAAAACAAATCCTGAGTTGCAGCGTGAGTTCAAAACACCTTTAGTACCATTAGTTCCTATTTTAGGCATTATCGTTTGTGCAGCTATGATCTTCGGCCTTGGATGGACCAACTGGGCGAGATTGTTTGGCTGGTTGGCCTTAGGTATGATTATCTATTTTGGATACAGCAAGAAGAGAAGTCATTTGAAATAATAAATACTACTCTTCTCTTAATAAAACAAAAGCCCACGAATTTAAATCGTGGGCTTTTGTTTTATAACTCAAAAGTGAAAAGTAAAAAATAAAAAATCTCATTCAAAAACCTCAGCGAGAAATCTTTTAACTCATAGTCTCTGCAAAAAAAATAATTCGTGAATTCGTGGCTGAAAAAGTAAAAATTCAAAAAAAAACTTCGTGTTTCTTTGTGATTTTGTCTTTGTGACAAAGAAATAATTCGTGAATTCGTGGCTATTATAACCCCAACCCCAACCCTTCCCCCAAGGGAGAAGGGGGCAATAAAAATTATCTGCTAAATTCAAGAAAGATATTCGTGTAACTTTTTGCACTCTGGCCTTCGTGACAAAAAATTCGTGAATTCGTGGTTAAAGAAAAACTCAGTCGGAGACTGAGTACTCTGGTAGACACCGGTCGTTAGACCGGCGCCAATCGAGGAAAAAACTTCGTGCAATTTTGTGGCAAAAAATTCTTGCATTCGTTTTTAATCCAACATAACACAATCAAC
>CANHLV010000111.1 GCA_947461495.1 Chitinophagaceae bacterium | reverse complement strand
CATTGATTTAATAAAACACATTCTGCAAAAAGGGAAAGAGTATGTTTTGTTATTGGATTCAGGAAATGCTTATGATAAAATACTTAGAAACTATCATCAATTTAACTATAAAGGCGACAAAGTATATAGAAATAAATCATTAATGGCCCAACATTACAGATATTCTGAAAACGCTTGGACGTATAAAAATGATATTGAAAATTTATACTTTGAACACCTTTATCCTGTAAAGCTTATAAAAAAAGATTTGTTGACCTTACTAGGTAAAGAGGTTGTTTCTGCCGATATAAAAAAAGTTTTAGATAAAACAGAAATTGTAGTTCTTTCAAGAGAGGAGGCAAAATCACTAGATAAAATTTATAAAGATAAAATGCCTGAAAATGGTAAAAATAGACTTGAAGTTATGGGTATAAATATTCAAGATGAAACAAAAAATAATAGTTTGTTTACTATCTTATAAACTTTTATGTACCGAATTAATTTCTCATCTACTACACTTTCAATTGGAAAGCGTAGCAAAAAGTGTGGCAACCTACCTCCATTTTAGTCAATTTAGATGAGTTAAGATAAGAAGAGTATAAAGTTAAACCCTTTATATTCGAGGGTTTCAGAAGATTAGGATTAAATAAGATAAGTTCCCAGACCCCCGTCCGGTCCGCAACTGAAAATGCGCCTTGTAAATGAAAGTTTACGAGGCGTTTTTGTTTTTGGGGACGTTCCAGGAGACGTTTAAATTTATTTCACTCAATTTTTTACGTCCCTTCCATTGTTCGGAATTCGGATTAATCTATTACAACTTTCCGAATTGTGGTTATCGGCTCACAATTTCTTTCTACTCTATGGGGGAATTCAAAAACAATAATAGCGCCATGCATATAAAACATCAGCGATCTTTAATGACTAAAATGTTGTTTAATATAAACAAAAAAACTAAATTTGTTGAAAATAAACAACAAAATGAATTCTAAAAGACAAATTCTTTTTCCCAAACACCAGCAAATTATGGAGCAAATGGGTGAGAATTTCAAATTGGCCAGAAAAAGAAGAAAACTGACTACAATTCAGGTGAGTGAAAGAGCAGGAATAGACAGAACTACCTTATACAACATTGAAAAGGGGAGTGGAAGTGTCTCCATGGCTGCTTTTTTCAATACCCTCAGAGTGCTTGGATTACAAGATGATTTTTTGAAACTGGCCGCAGATGATGTGTACGGCAGAAAATTGCAGGACTTGGATTTGATTGTAAAAGAAAAGAAAACAAAAAAATAATGTCGACCAATAAAACTGAAATATTAGTTTATGCGGATTGGGTTGGCATGCCTCAGCCTCAAAAAATAGGCGTCTTGTCTGCACAGCAGGCAAAAGGTAAAAAGGCATTCAGCTTTGAATATGATGTAGATTGGCTGGCTTCCAAAAAGTCATTTTTACTGGATCCTGATATCAGTTTTTTCAAAGGTCAGCAATATCCCAATCGAAAAGAAAATTTTGGTGTTTTCATGGACTCCATGCCAGATACCTGGGGAAGAACCTTAATGAGAAGAAGAGCTTATTTGATGGCCAAGGAAAAAAATATAAAGACTCCTACACTCTATGATATAGATTTTCTAATGGGTGTATTTGATGAATGCAGAATGGGTGCTCTTAGATTCAAACTTAATGAGGAAAGTGCTTTTTTAGACGATAATAAATTAATGCCAACCCCACCATGGAGTAGCATCAGAGATTTGCAATATGCTGCATCTATTATTGAAAATGATGACAATACTGATGCAATAAAAAAATGGATAGCTATTCTTATGGCACCGGGTTCTTCATTAGGAGGCGCTAGGCCCAAAGCTAACATACTAGATGAAAATGGTAATTTATGGATTGCGAAATTTCCTTCCATTAATGATAAAATTGATAAAGGTGCATGGGAGTATTTAGCTTATACTTTAGCTATAAAATCCGGTATAGAAATGTCGTACTCAAAAATTGAAAAAATAGCTGGTAAACATCATACTTTTTTTACCAAAAGATTTGACCGTACAGGAAAGCAAAGAATACATTTTGCGAGTGCCATGACGATGACTGGTAATAATGAGGACACAATCAAAGAGAATCCTGCAGGGTACCTTGATATCGCAGAGTTTATTCAATTTTATGGTGCAGAAAATAAAAAAGATCTAGCTCAGTTGTGGAGAAGAATTGTATTTAATATCGCTATTTCAAATACTGATGATCATCTCAGAAATCATGGCTTTATTTTAATTGATAATGGTTGGAGACTTTCACCTGCTTTTGACATCAATCCTTCAATAGATAAAGATGGACTGGCTATAAATATTGACACAAATAGCAATGATCTCAATCTTGATCTGGCTTTTAGTATCGGGCCATATTTTCACTTAACTGTATCACAAATGAAAGATACAATTGTTGAAATGAAAGCAGTAGTTTCAACTTGGAGAAAAGTAGCAGACTCAATAGGTATTTCAAGACATGAGCAAGAAATGATGAGCTGCGCTTTTAGAGCAGAAAATTGGGGGTAGTTTTTTTGAATACTACACTTTCAAATTTTTATAAAATGGCGATGTATTTCAATTTGTAATAAACTTAATTATCTGTGATCAATATCTCTTCCATTCATTTCACCCTCCAATCCGAGTTTCACATGCTTCGGCATTTTGAAACAATCAATGATTTTACTCAGAAAAAGTTATTGTCTAATGGTTATTCACTTTCTCAAATTCAACAAGAGTTATCCTTACCCGGTTCTAAATTCTTCACTCATTTTGCAAATGACATCAATGAATTACTCGAAAAAGTATTACAACATCAATACAAAAAATCAACTGGTATTAACGGCAATCACATCATTGAATCAGAATTACCATTATCAGAATATCCAAAAGGAATTGGTACCAAAGCTGTTCTTTCATTGGATGAGATTTCAAAAGAACAACAAGCTCAGATTTTTTACGAAAAGAATCGAAATTTTTCATTGGCACATTTGGTGGTTGAAGATTTGCCTGTTACCAACCTATGTAATATGATTCTAAAACCCATTCCGGAAGGATATGTATTTATTTCTGCATTCTCCGGAAAATCGGCTATGCCTATTCCTGATTATAAAATGACAAATAAACAATTTGATACTTGTAAATTATTTTGGAATCAACATGTGTTTTTGAAAAAGAAGTAATAATAATCGAATGGAAATTTAGTCCACTATCTTCTTACACAATGCCAATTTGATAAGTCTTTGGGACAATTTCATTAGACCATTATAGATAACCTTGGTATTTTCTTATCAATATTGCTCAAATATGCCTTAAATTCGCCCTCAAATTACAAGTAGATTTTGTTGGAATGAACTTCTCATATTTTTTGGGAAAAAATTCAAAATAGATAATCTACGCGTTAAGATTTACATTAGTTTTTGTGTTGCTTGAATCTTTTAATTATCTGCCACAAAAAAAATAAAAAATGTTTTCTGCATAATCATGCCATAACGTAAAATATATATACACACAAATGAAAAAAATAAATTTATTAATCTTAACTGCAGTTACATTATTTTCTCTTTCTAAAGTATCCAATGCTCAATCAACAGTAAAAATTGGTAATCAAATATGGACTGCCAAAAATTTGGATGTAACAACATACAGGAACGGGGATCCTATTCCACAAGTGCAAGATAAAGCTGATTGGGTGAAATTAACATCAGGTGCTTGGTGTTATTATGCAAACAAAACTGAAAATGGAATTACTTATGGTAAATTATATAATTGGTATGCAGTTAAAGATAGTCGTGGAATAGCTCCTGAAGGCTTTCATATACCAAGTGATTCGGAATGGACTATTTTAGAAAATACATTAGGAGGTAAAGATAAATGTGGTAAAGAACTGAAGTCATCAAAAGGTTGGAATAAAAATGGCAATGGTACAAATTCTAGCGGATTTACAGCAATTCCAGGAGGTGGCCGCGATGATGTAGGTTCTTTCAATTATATTGGTGGATTTGCAGGATGGTGGAGTGCAACTGAAGCATTTAATTCAGGTGCATGGTATCGTTATTTGTTACGTGGTTATAATATTATTTACCGTTCTAGCTTTGAAAAAACCAATGGCTTCTCAGTTAGATGTGTAAAGGATTAATCTCAGATTTTACAGTTGAAATAAATTAAAAGGAAAAAAGTTCTAAATACTAGCGTTCGCTTCATTTATTGATCTTGCCATTTTTCAATGTTATTGACCAAGAAATTACCTCGACTTTTCATTTTTTGTCTATCCCTTTATCAATCATTTCAACTGCAAAATCCGCTTTTAATGTTATTTACAGAAAAGGTTATACCAATTTTAATTACATGTTAGTCCACTATTTTCTTGTATAATGCCGACTTGATAGCTGTTTGGGACAATTTCATTGGACCATTACAGATATCCAGTCGGTATTAATTCACGTACTTATTATTTTTAAATTCTTTCGACGAGTGAAATTCGGGGAGTAACGTCCAGCGATTTTCAGAAGGGAAGTGATCTTTGTAAAAATATTCTGGCGTACTAAGGTAGAAATCTTCACCCCAGGTAACATCAACAAGATACCATTTCTTGTCGATACAAACTGCATTCCATGCATGGCCTTCAAGTTTCCCCGAACTTTTTTTTACAACACCAATTATCATTTCATTTCTTATTCCTACCAGATTACATAATGCAGAAAATAATTCAGCATAGCCCTGACAAATGGCAACTTTTTTTTCCAAAACTTTATCGGGTTTAAATGTTGGCTGCCCGCTAGTAAGTCCTTGATAGTCGTATTTAAGGTTATAATCCATCCATTTGAAAATGGCTCTTACTTTTTCTGATTCTGATTTCCAAGGTTTGGTTAATTTAATAGCTAGTTGTTTGAGTGGAAACGTTCCAACTGATTTGCTAAAATTATCTACTTTATCATAATCAATTTCTATAGGCTTGATGCCAATGCTGTCAATAGGAAATTGACCCAACATCGTAGGGTGTGTTTTAATTTCTCTATAAATTACTTTTGATTGTTCATTGGCGCTATCAGGTAATGTTCTGCTTAAACTAAAATAGTGAATAGGCTTTTCTGTTTCGTAGGCTCTGCTCGAAGTTGTTGAATTACTCAAATCCCAAACATAATACTCATAGCTTGGAATTTCATTTTTCTTTTTTGGGATCGATTTTATGATTTCTATAAAAGCTGTTTGATTGAAAACATTCATATCTATTTTTAAAGCAAATAAACTGTCTTTTATTTTTTCGTATTTTTTGGAAGAAACAAAAACTGCATTTCCAATGTCTATATTTTCATCTTTTAAAAAAAACTTAAAAATACTGTCTTCAGGGCAATCGGAATAGTTAAGTTGTCTTTTATGACTTTCAATTTCTACAAGTTTTTCAATTTCTAGTTCTCTTTGGCATTTGTCAAGTTGATTGGGAGTCCTTTCATCAAAATTAATTGCAGTAATAAAACCTTTTTCTTTTTTAATTGAGATACAAATAGTATTGTTGTCTGATAACACAAGATTTCTTAATGAATGTACTCCGGCATTGGCATCGGCAATCATGTTACAAAATAGGGCTACCGTATTCGTTGCGGAAGAGATAAAATAAACTGCATTTTTCAATTTTGTTTTTTGAAAAATTAGAGTAGGGTTTTCATTTTTGATTTCTTGGATAGCATCAATCCAATTGTTGATATCCTGCTTTTGGAATTCATGTACGGATAATAATTTGGCCGGTCTTGCATATTTCATTTGGTCCATCATATTTACTATCTGAAATGAATAACCGTTATTTTTTGCAAAAGGCTTGAGTACAGTTTCTGAAAATAGATAAGGATTCATTCTTGCTAAGTTGAGAATATAAATGAATTCTTTTTCTTCTTCGTTGAGAAAATTGGCATTGGCAGCGGTGTTTGCTTTCTCAAACATTGGATAATTCCATTGAGATGAAAAAGCAGCTAAAGGAGAAGGAGTTGCGCCAGAAGCGGTTAAGCCAAAACAAATTAAAATAATGATGAATTGAGTTTTCATGACAAGTTAGTTTTGGTGAGTAAAATAATGAACGATATAAAAATGCGAATTCAAATTGTAATGTTTTTACAAAATGAGCTGGTTGTGTTGTAAAAAAATGTTAATTGGGTGATATCATAACAATTTGAAGAATTCAATTTCTCCTCAATTCAAAAAAAGTAGTCGTTTTTTCTGTTGACATTCTAATAACAGAAAAAATCAGGTTGATACATGTTTATGCTATTGTTTTATTTGAACAAGAACCATTTCATATACCATTACAATCTTTTGTAAATGGTTTGTTTTTTTTATTGTAATTGTTTTCTGCATCAAATTACAGGTTAAAAAGTATAGTACTTGTTTATGAAATTATACTCAACTTGTATAAGTAGTTCTACGTAAAAATATTTAAAATAGGGTTGCGCAAAATTATTATCATCATGTAATTGATAAATTGACCCCCCACTAAAAAAAATATCATG
>CANHLV010000110.1 GCA_947461495.1 Chitinophagaceae bacterium | reverse complement strand
TTTCCTCTTCAAAATAACAGCCCGGATCAATGATGATGCAATCGTTCTGTTCATTATAAAGTAAATAGGTATTTTCCTGAATTGGGCTGAATTCGAAGGTTTGCAACTGAAACATGATTATTGAAATTGATTTTAATGATTAAGGTTTATCAACTAATTTAGTACCCACTAATATATTTGCGTATGGCAAAGTTCAGTAGAATAATTATTACATCGATTTTTTTTCTTTTCTTTTCCCAAATATCTATAGCACAGGTAAACGCTGTTACATTTGGAAAAAATAGGGTTCAGTTTAAAAAATTCAAATGGCAATATTATCACAGTGAAAACTTCAATGTTTATTTTTATCAAAATGGCCAGGAACTAGCGAAATATGCATTACAACTTGCAGAAAAAGAATTGAAGGATATTGAAACCGCTTCTGAATCAAGTTTGCAAAGACGCGCTAATATTTTCGTATTCAATGACTATAAAGATTTTCAGCAAACCAATATAGGATTGGAATCAGATATCATGAGTACCGGAAGCGCCACCAAACTGGTCAATAATAAAATGCTGGTTTATTTTGATGGCAATCATTTGAATCTGAAAAGACAAATCAGAAATGGCATTGCAGACGTGATTGTTCATAATCTGCTTTTTGGTACGGATTTAGGTGAAGTGGCCGGTAACCAAACTTTACTTGAACTTCCCCAATGGTTCACAGACGGCTACATTGCATATCTTGGAGAACATTGGAACACCTCACTTGATGACGATTTAAAAAGTGAATTGTTCAGTGGTAAATACAAAAAGTTTTCAAACTTCAGTTTCAACAACCCCGCATTGGCAGGCCATGCCTTTTGGTATTTTATTGAAGAAAAATACAAAAAAGAAAATGTTACTTATTTCTTTTATCTCGCCAGAACTTACAAAAATATCAACAAAGCCAGCATTCAAATCACCAAGAAAAACATGAAAGCGCTTACAGCTGAATTCATGGAATATGAAAATGAAAAATTTGAAAATGATATCAACAAAAGAAAAGCTTATCCAAAAGGAAATTATATTGAAGGCTTTGACATTACCAGCAGAATCAATTATTTCCGCTTCAATGTAAATCCCAACAAAAAGAATAATTCTTACGTAGTTACTCAATTCAAAAAAGGTATCGTTCGCGTTATTTTGAATGATGATTTTGAAAACACCACTATTTTAAAATATGGTGTGCGTTCTTATCAAAATCAAATCAATCCTAACTATCCTATGTTGGCTTGGGATCCAAAAGGAACAAGAATTTCAGTAGTTTATAGTGAAAAGGGGAAATTGTATTTGTTTATTTATGATGTACTCACGCATCAGAAAAAATGGGAAATAGATGTTACTGATAAATTCGATCAGATTCAGGATATCAAATATTTATTGGATAGTCGTACTATTTTACTTTCAGCTGTAAAGAATGGCCACACTGATATCTTTACTTTTGATCTGGAAAAAGAAAAAGTAAAGCAAATCACTAATGATGTTTATGATAATCTAGATCCGGCTTTTGTGAGTTTTCCAAATAAAACCGGAATTATATTTTCCTCCAACAGACCTAATGCAAATGCAGTTTCCAATGACACGGTGCTCCCTTGCAACAATCGATACAATATCTTCATGGTGACCAATTTCGGCGACAAACCTGAATTGAATCAAATCACACAACTCACCGATTTAAAATACGGCAACGCTAGATTCCCTGCCCAATATAATGTTAACCATTTTACTTTTGTGAGTGATGAAAATGGAATCGCCAATCGTTACGCAGGATTTTTTACAACCAGGAAAACCGGATTAGATACATTGATTACTGTTGGTGATGAAATCCTAAGAAATCCAACTCAAAAAGAAATTGACAGTACTTTAAAAGCTTGGAAAAAAACAGAAATCGATTCCAAGGCTGTTGTTTCCATGAGTGAAGATTCTTCATACTCTTTCCCATTAACCAATTATGAAAGCAATCTCGCTGAAACCAGAACCGCAGGTGATGACAGAATGTTAAGCGAAGTTACCCAACAAGGCGATCAAAAGAATTTATACAAATTGAAAATTGATGAGTACGCATTGAAACAAAGAAATGTCACGGCACAACCTACTACTTATGGCAAAAAACTGATGAGAGAAAGTAAGAAAACTACTGTATTGCCATCGACAAATATCAATAAGCAAAATAATAATGCAGATGAGTTTCAAACCGAATTTGCAGATGAGAAAAAAGATACTACAATCATCATTGGCACTGAGGCTGATGTTGATGTATTAAGCAAGGCAAAACTATACAAATACAAACCCATCAAATTTTCTGTTGATTATGGATCGGTTGGCTTTAACACAACTGTATTGTTTAATAAATACCAGCCTTATGGAAATGGCTCCGGACCCATTATGCTCAGTAGTAATACTCCTTTAAACGGATTGATTACCATGGGTACTTCTGATTTAATGGAAGACAAAAGAATTATGGGTGGATTTAAAATCGGAACCAACCTTAAAGATAACGAGTGGTTTGTAACGTATCAAAATTTGAAAAAGCGCATTGACTGGGGTGCTACCTATTATAGAAATGCATTAGGATCTGCTGCACAATTGACTGATCAACGAGGTAATGTTATTGCTGTTTATCCTGCCAGACTGTTTACAAATTTCTATCAAGGCAACATCACCTATCCTTTTGATGTTACAAAAAGTATTCGATTGACTACAGGGATTCGTTCCGACAATCTGGCGATTTTAAACGTCGACCAATTGAGCGCTTCTTTGGAAAGTCAGGCTACTTATTATTCATCAACACATTTGGAATATGTTTATGACAACACCCTATTAAGAGATAAAAATATCATGAACGGCTTGCGCTACAAAACTTTTATCGATTGGAACAGGCAGCTCGGTGCAGGAGCAGGTGTAAAAAAACCGGCAATTTTTAATTATGGTTTTGATGTCAGATACTATTATCCCATTTATAAAAACTTCATTTGGGCAGGTAGAGCTGCGGGTGATTTCAGTTGGGGTAATCAAAAATTCATTTACTACCTGGGAGGCGTAGACGGCTGGCTGATGTTTGGTAATAATACAAGACCGGGCTCTACAAAAGAAAGATATTTCAACACTAAAAATGTTCCGGCAAGCAATCAGAATTATGCATTTCAAAGCTTGGCATTAAACATGCGCGGCTACATTCAAAATGCCGCTAATGGCAACAATGCTCTTGTAATTAACAGTGAATTAAGATTACCAGTGCTATCTACATTATTCGACAAGACAGTGAGCAATGCATTTTTAAAAGATTTACAGCTTACTCAATTCATTGACTTGGGCACAGCTTGGAATGGTGGCATAAAAAATATGAAAAGACCTTCATCAACTTTTAATGTTCCCATTTATTTGTCTAACGGTACAACCATTCCAGGACCTGTCACTGTTGTTTACAAAGAAAAAGGAATCGGACCATTCCTCGGTGGATATGGCTTTGGAGCTAGAAGTACTTTACTCGGTTATTTTGTAAAATATGATGTGGGCTGGCCAATGAATGGATTCTTCAAAGGGAAGCCGGTGATGTATGTGTCGCTGGGGCTTGATTTTTAATACAATGTTCAATAGGTTTAAAAGGTTCAATAAAGTTCAAAATGTTTCGTAACAAAATGAACGTTATTGAACCTTTTGAACTCATTGAACGTTATTGAACAAAACTCACCACTAGAACTTTATAATTTTTTCAGAACTTCAATTAACTTCCCACAAGCAAATCGAATTTCAACCTCACTAATGTTTAAAGGAGGTGCTATTCTCAATGCATTGGATGCAAATAAAAACCAGTCAGTAAAAACCCCTTCCTCAATCAACGCATCAATTATTTTTTTGTTGGTTTCGAAATCATCAAACCAAACTGCAATCATTAATCCGGCACTGTTTACTTTATTGATTTTAGGATGAACTAGCAATTGGCGAAACAAAGATTCTTTTTCTTTTACAGCAGCAACAATATTTTCATTGATCAGATAATTGAATGCAGCCAAACCTGCTGCACATGAAACCGGATGACCGCCAAAAGTGTTGATATGACCTAGTACAGGATTGTGCGTAAAAGAATCCATGATTTTTTTATCCGAAACAAAAGCGCCCAATGGCATGCCTCCGCCTAAAGCTTTTCCTAATAATAAAATATCAGGTGTAATGCCAAATTGTTCGAATGCCCATAATGTTCCATTTCTGCCAAAGCCACATTGTATTTCATCAAGCACCAGCAATGTTCCGGTGGCAGTACATTTTTCTCTCAATGCTTTAAGCCAATTCATATTAGGCATATTCACTCCGGCTTCTGCCTGTATGGTTTCTGCAATGACGCAGGCAATGTTTTCATTGATGGCATCAAGATCATCAAATGAATTATAATTCAATTGAACAATTCCTGGAAGTAATGGACGAAATGCTTGTTGCCAATATTCACTGCCCATCACGCTCAATGCACCTTGTGTACTTCCGTGATAAGAATTTTTAAAAGAAACAATTGAAGTTCTGCCAGTAAAACGTTTCGCCAATTTCATAGCACCTTCTGTAGCTTCACTGCCACTTGCCGTAAAAAAAACTGAATTCAAATTTTCGGGTAAATGTGCTGTAAGTTGCTTTGCATAATGAACCTGTGGATTTTCAACCAGCTCACCATACACCATGATATGTAGGTATTCGTCGGCTTGTTTTTTGATGGCAGCAACCACATCAGGATGACGATGACCAACATTACAAACACTGATGCCGGCTATTAAGTCTATATATTCTTTTCCATCCGCATCCCACATTTTAGATCCTTCCGCCTTCACATTATTCAAACATAATGGCGCTTCTGAAGTTTGACCAACATGCCTTAAAAAAAGTTCTCTGTTATTCATAATGTTCAATTGTATTTTCAACTACGAATGAATCAATATCGTATTTTTACGCAAGTTATACTAATTGCCATTACATTTTGTTTCGAAATTTTTGCTTTACAAAGCCGATGTGATAGCAGTTTTATCCTTAATTTTTAATTTATGTCATTTATTTTTCCGGTGGAAGGTATCTCACCAAAATGGGGTGAAAATTGTTTTATCGCTCCTAATGCGACAATAGTTGGAAACGTTGAAATGGGCGATGAATGCAGTGTTTGGTTTAATGCAGTTGTGAGAGGCGATGTCAATTTTATTAAAATCGGCAACCGTGTTAACATACAAGATGGAGCGATTATTCATTGTACTTTTCAGAAATGTGGTACCACTATTGAAAATAATGTTAGTATTGGACACAATGCAATAGTACATGGTTGCGTTATACACGAGAATGTGCTGATAGGTATGGGTGCTATCGTGATGGACAATGTTCAAATTGGAAGTAATAGCATCATCGCCGCAGGCGCAGTAGTTCTTGAAAATACAATTGTAGAACCCGGAAGTATTTATGCCGGCGTTCCAGCAAAAAAGGTAAAAAACATCAGCGAAGCATTGATAAGCGGAGAGATAAACAGAATCGCCGGTAATTATGTAAAGTACAGTGAATGGTTTAAGAATTTGTGAAATTAACCCTGAACATGATTATGTTTAATAAAACTCTTATTATCTTCATTCGATGAAAAAAATATTGCCATTTTTATTGCTTATTGGTATACTTGAAAGTTGTTCCATCTTCCATCGCACTCCAAAAACAGGATGTCCTGTAAGTGGCGCCGCCATTGGAGCAGAAAGAATAGCATCTGGTGATCAGAAGGCAATAAGAGCAGCCAATAAGTCTAAGTTCAAAGGTGGACGTAAGATTTATTAGTATTTAGATTTTGTAATCAATTTTAATCATACCTATATTAAAACCTAAAACCATGTCGTACCAATTAAAAACTAAATCCGGTGCCACCGAGGCTGTTATCGATGATAACTGCGGAATCTCAAAATTTTATGCTATTGCCCACACTTTGTCAGACAAGCTTGAAGTCATTTTCATGAATCAAGTTGATGACAGTGAAACATTAGATTGGGATTTCAAATACAAAGGTCAATTCTTAACGTTGCACTACAACATTTTCGAAGGTGTCAGCATTTTTCCTCAGCCGACATATAGTTTAAAATCAGACAGCCAAGCTGTAATAGAAGTAGCTCATTTCCTTGAAAGAAATGCATTTTAATCAGAACGAAACATCTTCAATTGACTCAAAAATAGTAAGGTAACTTATATATCTTTCCATAGAAATGCTGTTGTGCGGAGGTGCAACAGCATTTTTTATAGCACAACCCGGCTCGTTAATATGCACACAGTTATTAAACTGACAGTCATGCATAATCGCTCGCATTTCAGGAAAATAATGAGCGAGTTCGCGCTTGTCCATATCAAACAATCCCAACTCTCTGATTCCAGGTGTGTCAATAATACTACCGCCATCTTTTAAATCAAACATCTCTGCAAAGGTTGTGGTATGCATCCCTTTCCCACTCCAATCACTTACATCTTTTGTTCTCAAATTGTATTCAGGAA
>CANHLV010000109.1 GCA_947461495.1 Chitinophagaceae bacterium | reverse complement strand
TTTTTTAGTGTATTTGTCGCAAAGGGAATACAATTTTGTTTATCTTCAAAAATTATTACTGTAACCCCATAAAAATAAATTCAATTATGTCTCCAGCTGTCCTGTTTGCATTTGTCATCGGGTATTTTTTATTGTTACTAACTGTAGCTTGGTATACCTCAAGGGGCTCAAATAACGAATCTTTTTTCATAGGTAATAAAAAAAGCAACTGGATGTTGGTCGCTTTTGGGATGATCGGAACTTCACTAAGTGGCGTCACGTTTGTAAGTGTACCTGGTGGAGTAGGGACGGGTAATTTCTTTTATTTTCAAGTGGTGTTAGGGTATCTTCTCGGATATATTGTTATTGCCTTCGTTCTGTTGCCTCTTTATTATAAAATGAATCTTACCAGCATTTACACTTATCTCGAAACTCGATTTGGTGTCAATGCGCATAAAGTGGGTGCTAGCTTTTTTATACTTTCCAGAGTGGTAGGAGCTACGGCCAGGCTCTATCTCGTGATTAATGTTCTACAGATTTTTATTTTAAATAAACTAGGTATTCCCTTTGTGGCTACCACTTTCGTAATTCTGCTGATGATTTTATTGTACACTTTTGAAGGTGGTGTGAAAACTATTATTTATACAGATACTTTGCAAACAACCGGAATGTTATTGGGCTTGGTGGTTTGTATTTTTGTAATCATCAAATCATTGGGGACAGATTTTTCAGGTGCATTGCAATTAATGAACGATAACGGTTACACTAAGATATTTAATACAGATGTAAAGGCAGGGTCTTATTTTATGAAGCATATTTTGGGTGGCATGTTCATTGCCATTGCCATGACCGGACTTGACCAAGAAATGATGCAAAAAAATATCAGTGTGGGCAATGTAAAAGATTCACAAAAAAATATGATGAGTTTTACCGCAGTATTGATGTTGGTGAATTTCTTGTTTTTGTTTCTCGGCGGTATTCTTTATCTCTACGCCCAAAAGATGAACATAACTGCAGCTCCTGATGATTTGTTTCCAACAATTGCTTTGAGTGATGCTTTCAGTGGTACAATTGGCGTTTTGTTTATAGTTGCTTTAATCTCTGCATTATTTCCAAGTGTTGATGGGGCGATTACTTCTCTTACTTCTTGTTTTTGTTTGGATATTCTTGGTATTCAAAAATCTTCTGCTGACGAGGTTTCCAAAAAGAAAACAAGAATGAAAGTGCACATCAGTTTCGCTATTTTATTTTTTCTGATGGTCCTTATTTTTAAAGCAGTAAATGATAAATTAATAATAGATTTTATCTTGAAATTTGCAGGTGTTACTTATGGTCCATTGCTTGGTTTATTCGCATTTGGAATATTGACAAAAAGGTCACTCAATAACAATTTAATCTGGACAATTTGTATTATCGCTCCACTATTGGCTATGGGCATGGATATCCTGAGTAGTCCAGAATGGTACGAAAAGAAACTGCATGTATCATTGGGTTTAACTGATTTGAGTACTTCAATTTTCAATGGCTATAAAATTGGCAATGAACTTATTCTAATCAATGGCTTATTAACCTTCATGGGCTTGTTAATCATTTCAAAAAAATCGACTTCAGAATAAATATTTTTATGAATTTTATTGATCCGTTTGCAGAACAATATGCAGATAAATATTCAGACAAACTTGATGATTTATTAAAAGAAATTGTAGACTTTACTGTAGCAACACATCCTAAATCACATATGTTGAGCGGAGCTGTTCAGGGTAAATTTCTTGAGATGGTAGCTACAATGGTAAAGCCTTCAAGAGTGCTAGAAATAGGTACTTTTACTGGCTTTAGCGCTTTGTGTTTGGCAAAAGGACTTGCTCCAGATGGCATATTGCATACCATTGAAATGAGAGTAGAAGATGCACAGACTGCAATCCGATTTTTTGATAAGTCTGGAATGAAAGATAAAATTAAATTGCATATTGGAAATGCAACAGAAATCATTCCTTCGCTTGACGAGTCATGGGATTTGGTTTTTATTGATGCTGATAAAGTGAGTTATATTGACTATTACGAATTAACTTTGCCACGAGTTAAAAGTGGTGGCTGGATTTTAGCTGATAATGTACTGTTTCATGGTCAGGTGTTGAATGAAGTGATTGTCGGTAAGAACCCAAAAGCTATTCACGCTTTTAACGAACATGTTAGTAAGGATGAGAGAACAGAAAAAGCGATGCTTACTATTAGAGATGGTTTAACGTTAATCAGAAAAAAATAATCGGTGAAGCATATAGCCGTTACCTTTTTTTATTGTGTTTTGTTTAATATAGTTTTTGCTCAAAAAATAACGACAAAAGCCTATATTGATACATACAAAAATCTTGCTGTTGCAGAGATGCTGCGTGCCGGTGTACCAGCGGCTATAACTCTTGCTCAGGGCGTATTGGAGACAGAAAGTGGCAACAGTGAACTGGTGAAAAAATCAAACAATCATTTTGGTATCAAATGTAAAGCAGAATGGACAGGCGAATCCGTATATCATGATGATGATGAAAATGGGGAATGTTTTAGGAAATACGACAGCGCCATATTTAGCTATCGAGATCATAGTGATTTTTTAAGAACAAGAGCTCATTATGCTTTTTTATTCAGTCTTGATCCGATGGATTACAAAGGTTGGGCTTATGGACTCAAGAAAGCGGGTTATGCCACAAATCCCAGATACCCAGAAATCTTAATTAAAACTATTGAGGACAATCAGCTGAATGATATCACAGAAATAACATTAAGCCAAATCCCTGATTACAGTATTTATCAATTAGAAGCTAGCAAATCTAAATTTACTTTTGTAGACAAATCCATAAAGAAAATAAACCAGATTGTAGAACCTTCAAAATTAAAAGCAAAAACATATAATGGCCTGAAAGCTGTTTATGCAGATAGTGGGATGTCAATGTTGGCGATTGCCACTCATTACGATATTCCACTTTCAAATTTTTTGGAATTTAATGATTTGATCACTGATGGGTTGCTTGAAAAGTCTTGTTGGCTTTATCTTCAGAGAAAAAGAGAAGAAGGATTATTGGATAGATATAAAGTAAAAAAAAATGAATCGCTTTACGAAATTGCACAGTCAAATGGTTTACAATTAAGTTCGCTATTGGCATACAATGGACTTGATGAAAAAGACGATGTCGCAGCGGGTACTATTTTGTCTCTGAAATCCGGAGTTATCATAAAAGAAGAAGATATTGAAACTGTTATAATTGCTGATGAATCAAATAGTAAAAAAAGCAAAAAAAACGAAACAATCATTAAGCAAGAAAAAAAAATATTTGAGGAAAAATATAAAATACACAAGGTAAAATCAGGAGAAAGTTTAGAACTGATTGCTAAAAAATATAAAGTCAATATCGATGATTTAAAAACATTAAATGGCTTGATATCAAATAAAATTAAAATCGGTCAACAATTAGTGATCCCAAAATAAAAAATATGTCTACAATTACAGTACACGACAAAACATTCTCGACTTTTCTTTCTGCAGCTGAAATAAACAAACAAGTAAACAGAGTGGCTGATGAAATAAACAGAGATTATCAAGATAAATGTCCATTGTTCATCGCAATTTTGAATGGTTCATTTATGTTTGCGTCTGATTTATTTAAAGCACTAAATATCAATGCACAAATATGCTTCATCAAATTGGCATCTTATCAAGGTGTGAAAAGTACAGGACATGTCGTGACTTCAATTGGATTAGATGTTAGCTTAAAAGACAGAGATGTTGTTGTGATTGAAGATATTGTTGACACTGGAAAAACCTTACATGAATTTTTACCTCAAATATTGGACCAGCATCCAGCATCCCTTAAATTGGCTTCATTATTACATAAGCCTGAGTCGCTTAAATATCCGATTCACATAGATTATTTAGGCTTTAGTATCCCTAATAAGTTTGTTGTTGGTTATGGCCTTGATTATGATGGATTAGGAAGGAATTTCAAAGAAATATTTCAACTCTCAGCCTAAATGATTAATATTTTTTTATTTTTTTACTAAAAAATGCTAAATTAGAAGAGCGTAATCCTCTATTTATTGAAAAGAGTCCTCATATATTTTATTTTCTTCTTTACGGCAAATTTTGCATCAGGACAATATTACTTAAGGGGTGAAATCAAAGATGAAAAAAATAAACCACTTCCTTATGCCAAAATATTTGTTCATTCTTTAAGAGCTTCATTCAATAGTGGCGCGGTTTCAGGAGATTTTGGAATAAATATAAGATCATTAAACGATTCATTAACCATTACACTTGATGGGTATGAAAAAACTACTGTGAGTGTAAGAGCAGATAAATGGCAGAAAATAATTTTAAAGTTGACTGCAGATGCGGTGAGTAAAAATCAGCCCAAGTTGATTTCAATGACCAAGGATATGAGCCAGTCTTCACTCAAACAATGGTTTGCAGGTGATGAAACCTATTTTCAATTGGTAGAAAATGAGTACGTAGAGGCAGCAAAATATCCTGCAACCGGATTCTCATTGAATGTCAACAAAGCATCATATAGCAATGTCAGAAGGTTTCTGAATATGAATAGTCTTGTGCCACCTGATGCAGTAAGGACTGAAGAATTAATCAACTATTTCAATCTGAATTACACTCAACCGGAAGGCGATAGTTTATTTTCTGTATCAACACAACTAACCAATTGTCCTTGGAACAGCAAACAACAGCTTTTATACGTTAACGTTAGTGCAAAGAAAATCGATCTCGATAACATTCCTCCTGGTAATTTTGTTTTCCTTGTTGATGTATCTGGAAGCATGGATATGCCTAACCGATTGCCGCTATTAAAAGCGGCATTTCAACTTTTTGTAAAAAATCTCCGACCTGTGGATACAGTTTCGATTGTAACATATGGAGGATATGTACAAGTTTGGTTGTCTCCAACTTCAGGGAATGAAAAGGAAAAAATCCTGAAATCGATAGAAGAATTGGAAGCTGCAGGGGATACACCAGGTGAATCTGCAATACGAGTAGCTTATCAAGTGGCTAAATCAAAATTTATAAAAGGCGGAACGAATAGGGTGATTCTTGCTACTGATGGGGATTTTAATGTTGGTGAAACTTCAGAAAAAGCTTTGGATGAACTGATTTCTAACCAAAGGCAGTCAGGTGTTTATCTTACTTGTTTGGGTGTAGGCATGGGGAATTTTAAAGATTCCAAATTGCAAACATTGGCAAAAAAAGGTAATGGCAATTATGCTTACTTGGATGATATTCATGAAGCTGAACGTGTGTTGGTGAAAGAACTCACCCAGACTTTTTATGCGGTTGCCGATGATGCTTGTATGAATCTTAGTTTCAATGCTGATTATGTAAAAAATTACAGATTGATTGGATTTGATAATAAGAAAGATGCACTTGCAGACACTTTGAATAATCTTGAGGGAGGAGAAATAGGCAGTGGTAGTAATGTTATGGCAATTTTTGAAATTACACCTACAGATAAAAATATTCAATTGGTAAATTCAAATGCTACGATTCCTTTAGCTGAGATGGATTTAAATTATTCATTGAATCAGGATAGCATCAGCAAGAAAATTCATTATAAAAACAATTCGCAGTTTATTCCAATTGATCAAATCAATAAAGAGTTGAAATTTGCCGCGGCAGTAACCATGTTTGCATTGAAATTGAAAAAATCAAAATATTACAATGAACAAACTTGGTCATTTATCAAGAGCTTTGCAAAGTCTTCAGCCAACGAGTCCAATTATCTTCAAAAACAATTTTTAATCCTTTTGGATAAGGCCATTAAATTATATGGCAATAAAAAAGATAAAAATTAATCCCAACTATCAGATTAAGTATTAACTATCAAATTAGCTGAACATTTCTCTTACTTTTTCAAAAAAAGATTTGTCACTTTTTTCCGGCTTAGGTTCAAAATTAGCCGACTGGTTCATTTTTTCTAGCATTGATTTTTCTTCTTCTGTCACATGCTGTGGTGTCCAAATATTTACATGAATCAGCTGGTCACCTTTCTCATAGCTGTTTACATGAGGAAATCCTTTTCCTTTTAATCTGAATATTTTTCCACTTTGTGTTCCGGCAGGGATTTTGATTTTTGCTTTTCCATCGATGGTAGGAACTTCTGCTTGTGTACCAAAAACCGCATCAGGAAATGAAATGTGTAAATCGTAAACCACATTCAATCCATCTCGTTGTAGTTGTGGGTGCGGCTCCTCTTCAATTTGAACAATCAAATCACCGAAACTTCCGCCTCTCTCACCAATATTTCCCTTTCCGCCAACACTTAACTGCATACCTTCCTGCACACCAGCCGGAATATCAATATTAACTGTTTCTTCTCCATAAACCCTCCCTTCGCCTTTACAGCTAGTACATTTGGACGCAATTGTTGTACCTTCTCCACTGCACGTCGGACAAGTAGTTACAGTTTGCATTTGCCCCAAAAAAGTATTTTGAACCCTTCTAACTTGTCCACTGCCATTACATGACCCACAAGTTTGTATACTGTTTTTATCTTTAGCCCCACTTCCTGAGCAGCTCGAACATTTTACATATTTCTTGATTTTTATTGTCTTACTCGCTCCTTTTGCCATT
>CANHLV010000108.1 GCA_947461495.1 Chitinophagaceae bacterium | reverse complement strand
TGAAAATTGAAGGAAGTGAAGCCGTTGATTTTGTGGTAGACGAGGGAGTACAAATACATGGTGGCAACGGCTTCAGCGATGATTATATGATCAGCCGCGCTTACAGAGACAGTCGAATCAATCGAATATTTGAGGGCACCAATGAAATCAACAGGCTGCTTATCGTAGACATGATGCTGAAACGAGCCATGAAAGGTAAGTTGGATTTGATGACACCCGCAATGAATGTTTCTAAAGAATTGATGAGCATTCCTGATTTTGGTGACCAAGATGAAACAGCTTTTGCTGCAGAAAAAAAAACTATTGTCAACATGAAGAAAGCCGTGTTGATGGTTGCCGGAGCGGCAGTACAAAAATTGATGATGCAATTGCAACAGGAACAGGAAATTATTATGAACATTGCAGATATGGCGATATTAACTTTCAATGCAGAAAGCGCTTTACTCAGATTAATGAAATTACAGGCTACAAAAAGCGACGAACAAACAACAATTGAATCGGATATGGTTCACTGTTATTTCATTGATGCGATAGACAAACTCAATAAAGCCGGCAAAGATGCATTGAATGCTTTTGCAGAAGGCGATGAATTAAGAATGATGTTGCTCGGTTTGAAACGTTTCACCAAAACACAACCTTTTAATACCAAAGAAGCTAGAAGAAGAATTGCTCAACATTTAATCAATCAAAACAAATACTGTTTTTAATTTTACCAATACTCATGTTTAAAAAATTATCACTTTTTTCTTTATCATTTTTTTTCTTTCATTTGGTTTTTTCACAACAAACAAGCGAGTCTGCATTTATCAAATTAACAGACCCTATATATGAAAACAGCTCATCCCCAACACAACAAAAATTCATTATAGGTAGCACTTGCAAATCATGTATGCTTGATATTAACGATTCGGGCGTTCATGTGTATGGCTCAGGGGCGTTTGTATACGAAGCCAGGTTACATGAAGGACAAAATAGCTTTACTATTAAAGCAAATTCTCCATCAGGTTCGTCTGTAGTAAAAACAATTCAGATCAGTTATTCAGCAATAAAAGCTGAAGAACCGGTAAGGAGCATTTCTATAGAACGAATACAAACATATCCTGAGGGAGATTTGCTTTTAAAACCGGGAGATGCAATATCGTTCCGTGTAAAAGCATTAACAGGTTGTGCAATAAGGGTTATGGGAAATACTCCCCTTTATGAAATGCCCGATTCGGTTACTAAAGGAATGAAAGGCATTTACCAGGGTAAATACATTGTACAAACTACAGATGTTTTCAGCAACAAAAAAATTTCTGTGATACTTACAGCCGTAGACGGAACAACTTTTATTAAAGAAACCACATCAAATTTTTCAGTAATGACACCCTTGGTTCCTGATGTTGTAATCACAAAAGGAAGGTTGGCACATTTGGAATACGGTTTGGGAGACGACAGATTAGGTGGTGCAAAAATTGGTTATATAGATAGCCTGATTCCGTTGAAAGTAATTGGCAAAGTAGGATCTCATTATAAAATTAAATTGACTTCTTCAAGAACCGCTTATATCCCCGACGAACTTGTAACTGAAATGCCGATTGGAACATTTGGCCCATCTTCACTAACCGGAAAAATAAAGCTTTATGGTAATGCGGAATTCGATTATGTGAAATTGCAATTATTTTCAAGATTGCCTTATCAATCATTTCAACAAACCGATCCATCAAAAATAGTTGTGGATGTTTTTGGCGCCACCAGCAATACCAATTGGATTGACCAATTGGAAACAGCGGAAGAAGTGAAGAAGCTAGAGTATGAACAAATAGCGGATGATCTTTTCAGAATTACCATTTCATTGAAACATCACCAGCATTGGGGACATCGCATATATTATGAAGGCAACAACCTCATCATCAAAATCAAACAACAACCAGAAAGCTTATCATTAAAGGATTTGACAATTGCTATTGATGCCGGTCATGGTGGTTCCAACACAGGAGCGGGCGGCGCAACAGGTGTGGCAGAAAAAGACATTACACTGCAACTAAGCTTGAAATTAAAAAGAGCACTGGAAAGACTAGGAACCAATATTATCATGACAAGAGTTGAAGAACAATTTTTTGATAATAAAGAACGCATATTGTTTTACAGAGACAGCACACCTGATTTATTGTTGAGCATTCATTTGAATTCATCTGCTGATCCTTTGAGGGTTGATGGAACAAGTACTTTTTACCGTTATGAAGGATTCAGACCTTTAAGTCATGCGATTTATAAACGAATGTTGGAGCTTGGGTTGAGTGAATACGGAAATAACGGTTCTTTCAATTTTATGTTGAACAGTCCAACGGAGTATCCTAATGCTTTGGTGGAAGCATTGTTTTTAAGCAATCCCGAAGAGGAGATGAAAATATTGGATGAAGATTTTCAAGAAAAAATGGTGAGTAAGATAGTGGAAGGGTTGAAAGATTTTTTGAATCAGTGCAAACAGTAAGTTGTTTAATAAGTTCAAAAAGTTCAAAAGGTTTCATACTAACAAGGGTTATTATTTTAAAATAAACCTTTTGAACTAATTGAACCTCTTGAACCTTTGTAACATTCAACTACACCAACTTCATAATCATCGGCTGCAAATAATAACAGAACAACGTTATCAAAATAATACAAATCCAGTTGAGCACAAATCCTGTTTTAATCATGTCTTTCATTTTGATATGACCACTGGCGAATACGATAGCGTTTGGTGGAGTTCCCATAGGCAACATACTTGCACAACTAGCGCCAAGTGTCATTGGAATACCGAGTATCAGCGGATCGATGTGTAAAGAAATAGCAAGGGAAGAAATTACAGGAGCCATGACAATTACTTGCGCCACGTTGCTCATCACTTCACTTAAAAAAACAGAAGCCGTTGTTACAATAAAAATCATAATCAACGTATTACCCGTTGAGTAAGAAGCTAGAAAATTCCCGAATTGCTCCATGAGTTTTGCGTCTTCTAATGCTTTGGCCAATGCAATTCCGCCGCCAAATAAAATCAGTATACCCCAGGCCATTTTTTTAGTATCCGGCCAATCGAGTAGTTGCGTTTTTTTCTCTTCAATAATATTTCCTGATGGAACAATGAACAAACTAACGGCAGCCATCATAGCTATTACTGTATCATCAAGTACAACTAGTTTTTGAAAAGTGTTGATGAGGTCTTTTAAAATCCATAGCAAAACAGTAATGATAAACACAATAGATACTCGTTTTTCGGGAGTGGATAATGGACCTAATTTTTCAATTTCTTCTTTAATGAATTGATTTCCTTTTTCACTGTGTTTGATGTTATTTGGGTAAAGCCATTTCACCAAAACCCAATACAGCATGAATAATAAAACGATTGTTAGCGGTGTAAAAACAATCATCCAATCGGTGAAGCCAATATTATAATTGAATTTATCTGAGATATAATTTACATAAGCCACATTGGGCGGTGTGCCAATGATCGTACCCAGAGCAAAGTTAGATGCATAGGCGATAGACAACATGAGTGTGAGTGAAAAATTTCTGATATTATGACCAGACTGTTGATTGACTTCAATAACATGAATTACAGACATCGCGATAGGAAACATCATCATTGTTGTAGCGGTATTGCTCAACCACATGCTGAGAAACCCTGTTGCCAGAATAAAACCAAGAACGATACGGTTGCCATTGGTGCCTGTAATGTTGATGATACCCAATGCAATTCTTTTATGAAGATTCCATTTTTCAATGGCGATACCCAAAAAGAAACCTCCCATGAATAAGTAGATGATGGAATCTGAGTATGATTTGGTAACGTCTTTAATAGACGAAATATTAAATACCGGAAATAAAATGATAGGTAATAAAGCAACTACAGCCAATGGCAACGCGTCTAACACCCACCAGCTGATCATCAATACAGCTATTGACAAAACTAGATTAGGATTTGTTGCAAGCGAGAAAGGATTCACAATAACAAATACTAAAAACAACAGAACTCCTGTGATTAAAGCAATCTCTTTTTTATTGTATTCAAACCATTTTTTCAATTGAAAATGTTTAAGTCAAAATGTAAATGTAAAAAGTAAAAAATTGAAGAACTTCCTTTTTTTAAATTTTGAATTTTTACTTTTGAATTTGTAGATTTTATTTCAGATACTCAATGTAAAAATAAAATGCAGAATAATCTACAAGGAAAGTCACTTCCATAACAAAATATTAATTGTATCCTCAAAATCGATGTGCTAATTTTGCATCATGTTCAGAATATCATTGTTTTTAATGCTGGTATGTTGCACTTCTGCTTTTGCCCAGCGAAAACTGGAAACCCAAAGAACATCTGTTCCCCCCAAGATTGATGGCCGTATTATAGAAAGCAACTGGAGTATGATTTCTCCTGCAATTGACTTTATCACCACCTCCCCCGATTTTGGAAAGCCTGCAAGCAAAAAGACACAAGTTTGGGTTTTATATGATGATGAAGCTATTTATGTGGCAGCGAAACTTTTTGATAATCCAAAAGAAATAAAGAAACAACTGACTGCAAGGGATAAGGAACAAAGACAAAACGTAGATTTTTTCAGTGTTTATTTTGATACTTATAATGATCATCAAAACGCATTTCAATTTACGGTAACCACTAGAAACGTACAATCTGATGCACGTATTTCTCAAACGGCTGAGTTTGATTACAGCTGGGATGCAGTTTGGGAAAGCAATGTGAAGCTTGTTGAAGATGGTTGGGTACTTGAAATGAAAATACCTTATATCTCACTACGTTTTTCACAGTTGGAGGTTCAGCATTGGGGCATCAATTTCAATAGATTCACCAGAAAGAACAATGAAAGTTGTTATTGGAATCCATTCAATCCTAATGTTGATGGATTTGTCAACCAGTTTGGCAACCTTGAAGGGATAACTCATATCAAGCCACCATTAAGACTATCATTTCTTCCATATATCAGCACAGGTTATAGAAGCACACCCACTTCCAATGGACGCGAAAATGAATGGTTACGCAGTGGTGGTATGGATGTGAAATGGGGCGTGAATGAAAGTTTTACTTTGGATGCTACCTTGGTCCCCGATTTTGGCCAGGTGATATCTGATAATAATGTGCTCAACCTTTCCCCTTATGAGGTACGATTTCAGGAAAACAGACCATTTTTTACCGAAGGCACCGAACTATTCAATAAGGCAGGTTTGTTTTACAGCAGAAGAATCGGGTTGACGCCAGATGGTTATTATGATGTGAATGATTTAGCAGCATCAGACAGCAACACTAGCATTGTAAATAATCCTGGTGTTACTCAATTAATCAATGCGGTAAAGTTTTCAGGAAGAAACAAAAAAAATATTGGTATCGGCGTTTTCAATGCGGTTAGTGCCCCTATGTATGCGACTATAAGAAACAATAGAACTGGCGCAACTGACAAAATACAGACAGCGCCTTTGACCAATTACAATGTATTTGTTATTGACAAGGCATTGAAAGGAAGATCGTCTATTACATTCACAAACACCAACGTAATCAGAAGCGGCAGCTCACACGATGCCAATGTATCTGCACTTGATTTTTCATTTTTTGATAAGAAAAATATTTATGCATTATCAGGTACAGCGCGTTACAGTATGATCAGCGGCGATATTGATGAAAACGGATACAATGCTCAATTGAGTGTGAAAAAAGTAAGCGGCAAGTTTCAGTTTGAAATCGGACAGAACGTAGAGTCTGAACATTATAATCCTAATGATTTGGGATATTTGCAAGCTCCCAACGAATTCAGCACCAGCGTATCTTTTGCTTATAAGCAACTGACACCCACAAAACATTTTTTAACATACGTGTATTCATTAAGCGCAGATAACAGCTACCTGTACACGCCAATGAAATGGAGCGACATGAGAGTCGGTGCCAGTGCATTTTACTTTTTCAAAAATTTCTGGGACATCACATTCATGATTGAATCCAAACCAGTGTGGCAGCATGATTATTTCGAATTGAGAACGCCTGGCAAGATGGTGAGAATGATGCCATGGCAGTATTTCGGCGTCAGAGGAAGTTCGGATAGCCGTAAGCGTTTTTTTGCCGGTTTGGATGTAGGTTATGCGAATACATCGGCATTCAAAAATTCTGAATTTTACAGAGGAGATTTTAATGTACGTTATCGTTTCAGTGACAGACTGAGTATGGAATGGCAAACGGGTGGAAGTGTTGATGAAGGCAATGTGGGCTATGCTTTTCAACGTGAGGCCAACGGAGATCCCATCATTGGCTGGAGAAACGTGAAGCAATACACCAATGTGCTTTCCGGCATGATTAATTTCACACCCAGAATGTTTATGACACTAAGGGCTAGACACTATTGGAGTAAGGTAACATATGATCATTTTTATAATGTTGATGAAAACGGATATTGGATAGACAGGCCGTTTATCCCAGGCAACGACGACAATTACAATGCTTACAATCTTGATATGTTTTATACCTGGGATTTCATGTATGGAAGTCGATTCATTCTAGGATGGAAAAACTGGTTACCTGGAGATGCAGCAGTTGATGGTTCCACGAACCCTGGATATTTAAAAAATATGAGGCAGGTTTTGTCGAAACCACAGGGCAGAGAGCTCACAG
>CANHLV010000107.1 GCA_947461495.1 Chitinophagaceae bacterium | reverse complement strand
TTAGAAACGATTCCTATACGACCTTTTTTGAAGATAAAGCCTGGCATGATACCCACTTTACATTCTTCTGCTGTGATAACACCAGGACAGTTTGGTCCGATTAATCTTGTATTTGTACTTTTTAAATAGTTTTTTACTTTAACCATGTCTTGCACAGGAATCCCTTCTGTAATACAAACTACTAAAGCAATTCCGGCTTCAGCAGCTTCCATGATCGCATCAGCTGCAAATGCAGGCGGAACGAAAATGATACTTACATTAGCGCCTGCAGTTTTTACTGCATCAGCAACAGTATTAAAAACGGGTTTCTCTAAATGAGTTGAACCTCCTTTACCCGGAGTTACACCACCAACTACATTGGTGCCATATTCAATCATCTGTGTAGCATGAAAAGTACCTTCTGTACCCGTAAATCCCTGAACAATTACTTTAGAATTTTTGTTGACTAAAACTGACATTTGGTTGTATTAGCTGTTAGTTGTGAATAAAATTTGCGCAAAGATAGGGGAATGATTGATTTGACGATTAGCCAATTTGGTAATTTGAAAATTTAGCGGTTATAAGTCATCCCATTTATCATACCACAAAATCGACTAATTATCAAATTTCCAAATTATCAAATTCGCTTCGCTTCCATCATCCTATGCAACTTGGCATCCTGTAAAAATTCAGAAGCGAAAATGAATTGATTGAGATTTTTGTTTTCAGAGAAAATGATGTCTTTGCTGTTACCAGTCCATTCCTTTTTGCCATCTTTCAAATACAAAATATTGTCTCCGATTTCCATAACACTATTCATGTCGTGTGTATTGATTATCGTCGTCATTTTGTAATCTCTAGTGATGTCTGAAATTAGTTTGTCAATTAACATAGAAGTTTGTGGATCAAGACCGGAATTGGGCTCGTCACAAAACAAAAATTTGGGATTTAATACAATGGCTCTTGCGATACCCACTCTTTTTTTCATTCCGCCACTGAGTTCTGCAGGAAATTTCTTGTTGCTGCCAACTAAGTTTACCCTTTCCAATACCTCATTTACTCTTTTTAATTTTTCCTGTTGTTTGAGCTTGGTGAACATGTCCAAAGGAAATTTGACATTATCTTCTACACTCATGCTGTCAAATAAAGCTGAACCTTGAAATAACATACCAATTTGCTGGCGAAGTAATTTCCGGTCTTCTTCGCTCATTTGTGTAAAACTGGTACCATCGTAGATGATTTCTCCTTCATCGGGTTCAAATAAACCGACCAGGCATTTTTGAAGCACTGTTTTTCCGCTGCCACTGGTGCCGATGATCAAATTGGTTTTGCCCGTTTCCATTTTATGGCTCACATCATTCAATACCAGTTTGTCTCCAAATTTTTTGACAATATTTTTGAATTCAATCATATTATTTGAGCCTATTTTTAAAGAAAAAATTACAATAAAAGTGCTGCCAGAATGTAATCAGCCACCAATATTAATATACAGCTAACTACAACTGATTTAGTGCTACTTCTTCCAATTTCCAATGAGCCTCCATTTACATAATAGCCAAAATAAGCAGGAACGGAGCTGATGATAAATGCGAAAGTATAAGCTTTCATCATAGCAAAAAATACATTGTAGGGTAAAAACAATTCTATTAGACCTCTGTCATAAGTTTCTGCTGAAACAATACCTGAAGCGACTACAGTAATTCTTCCTCCGACAATTCCCAATACCATCGACAAAATAACCAACATGGGTATCATGATAATTGCTGCTGCTATTTTGGGCATTACGAGATAGGTTTTAGGGTTGATACCCATGATTTCGAGCGCATCGATTTGTTCGCTAACCCTCATATTTCCTAATTCACTTGCGATCTTGCTTCCTATAACACCAGCTAATACAATACAAATAAGTGTTGGTGCAAATTCAAGAATTACCGTGTCTCTAACAATCTGTGGAATTACAGTTTTTGAAATCAATGGGTTGACAATTTGGTAAGCTGCTTGTACAGCACTTACAGCGCCCATGAAAAAGGATATTATGATTACAATACCTAAACTTCCAACTCCTATTTCGGAGCACTGGTGCATGAACTCTTTCCAGTATAACTTGGGATTTTCAGGCTTACTGAACATGCCTTTCAGCATGAGCAGGTATCTACCGATATGTGTGAAAAAATTCATTATAATTTATGTAACTAGCTGTTGGATTTACACTATGGGTTTAGGCTTGCGTTTCCACCACTTGCTTTTCTTAACCTCCTCATGAATGCTGGATTTGTTTTTGGATTGCGCATCAACTACAGCAATCACAACCATATTATATATTGATCGGATTGAACTACCCAATTGCAATACATGAACTGGTTTCTTTAGTCCCAAAAGGATTGGTCCAATACTATCGGCCCCACCAATTTCCTGTAGTAAATTATGTGCAATATTACCTGCAGCCAGATTAGGGAAAATTAGTACGTTAACTTCTCCATTCACCAATTCTGTAAAAGGGTAGTTTTCTTTCAAAATTTCTTTATTGAAAGCAAGCATGCCTTGAATTTCTCCATCACAAATTAATGTCGGATTTTTCGCTTTGACTATCTCTCTGGCTTTTCTAACCATGTTTGCTTCTTCTGAATTGCTGCTGCCGAAATTAGAATAAGACAACATCGCAATTTTCGGAACGATGTTGAAATGGCGAACTTCTTTTGCCACAAGTAAAGTAATTTCAGCGAGTTCTTCTGCAGTTGGGTTAAAATTAACTGTTGTATCAGCCAAAAACATTGGTCCTCTTTTTGTGAATAGGAGATACATGCCGGCTAATTTTTTAACGCCATCTTCCATGCCAATGATTTGAATGGCAGGCCTTATGGTGTCAGGATAATTCCTGCTCAGTCCACTGATCATACAATCCGCCTCGCCTGTTTCCACCATCATGCAACCGAAATGATTTCTGTCTTTCATTGCCTTTAGCGCTTCATAGTTGTTGATGCCTTTTCTATGTCTTTTTTCAAAGAAGATATCTCCGAATTTTTTTCTCTCTTCTTCATGTTCATCATCTTTTGGGTTGATGATGGGCATGTCGTCAATATCTATTGAATTCTGAGCGGCGATTTCTCGTATCTTTTTTTCATCACCTAACAGTATAGGATAGCCGATGCCTTCATCCGATACCTGTTGAGCCGCTTTAAGTATTTTGATGTTCTCTGCATCTGCAAACACGATTCTTTTAGGATTGCTTTTGGCTTTGTTGCTGAGAATTCTGCTGAGCTGGTTGTCTAAACCAAGTCTCTTATTCAATTCAATTTCATACGCATCCCAGTTGGTAATGTTGATCCTGGCTACACCACTTTCCATGGCAGCTTTTGCAACAGCAGGGGCAACGGTAGCGAGTAAACGAGGATCGAAAGGCTTTGGAATGATGTAATTAGGACCAAAACTTATTGTCTTTTCGTTGTAAGCCAAATTTACAATATCAGGAACTGCGGTTTTTGCCATTTCTGCTAAAGCTTTTACTGCAGCGAGTTTCATAGCCTCATTAATCTGTTTGGCTCTTACATCCAACGCACCTCGGAAAATATATGGGAATCCTAAAACGTTATTAACTTGATTTGGATAATCACTCCTGCCAGTTGCCATGATTAAATCTTTGCGAACACTCATAGCTGCATCATATGTAATCTCTGGGTCGGGATTGGCCATGGCAAATACAATAGGATGTCTAGCCATTGATTTTACCATGTCTTGGGAAACTACATTGCCTACACTAAGACCTAAGAAAACATCTGCATCTTTCATGGCCTTGCTTAAATCTAAGTCCTTATATTTTCCACTGACACAGAATTTCTTTTTATGTTCCTGAATATCATTTCTTCCATCGTGTAAAATCCCTTCTTTATCAAATACCACGAAATTGGAGGGTTTGGCACCTAATGACTCATATAGTTCTATACAAGCCATAGCAGCAGCTCCGGCACCGTTTACCACAAATTTCACTTTATCTATTTTCTTTTTCTGTATTTCCAGAGCATTGAGTAAAGCCGCAGCAGAAATAATAGCCGTGCCATGCTGGTCGTCATGCATAACCGGAATATTACATTGCTTTTTTAATTCCTGTTCAATGTAAAAACATTCTGGCGCTTTGATGTCCTCCAAATTAATGCCTCCAAATGTTGGTTCCAGCGATTTTACAATTTGTACAAATTTTTCAGGATCACTTTCATCAATCTCAATATCAAATACATCTATATCAGCAAAAATTTTAAACAATACACCCTTTCCCTCCATCACAGGTTTGCTTGCCGCAGGGCCAATATTTCCTAATCCTAGTACTGCTGATCCATTACTGATGACACCAACCAGATTTCCTTTAGCTGTGTATTTGTATACATCATCAGGATTAGCTGCAATTTCAAGACAAGGTTCTGCAACACCTGGAGAATAAGCTAATGATAAGTCTCTCTGGGTTTTAGCTTCTTTTGATGGAATGACTTCGATCTTTCCTGGTCTTCCTTTTGCATGATATTCCAATGCTTCCTGTTTGCGAAGTATTTTTGCCATAATGATAGTAATTAATTGTTGAGCAACTATTATGCTGCTTCTCAATTATTTTGCAGTGCAATTTACATAATTGATGCGATGTAACGATGCGAAAACTGGGTTCTGTCAATTGAATGTTTTTCTAAATCTAAATGCACTTCCCAGCTACTGTGAGAACTAATGTTATTTACAGAACCTAGCCACATGTTAAGAAAAAAAATAAGCCCGGTTTTTAATTTCCGGGCTTATGGTTTGATTATTTTATTATCATGATTTATGCTTCTTCCTGTGATGGGTTCTCTTCCTCTGATTGAATGGCTGATGATGAGTCAACTGATTCATTATCAGAAACGGTAATGTCAACTTCTGCAATTTCAGTCGAAGTTTCATTCTCTTCAACGTTCCCATTATCATTAATTACTGTTGCTTTTACTAATTCTTCCATCAATATTTCACTGATTTTTGGTAATTCACTTGGGCTATTAATTCCAAAATAATCCATGAAAGATTTTGAAGTGCCATATATTAACGGTTTCCCAACGGCATCTTCGTTTCTACCCGAAATGATAATTAAATCTTTTTCCAACAGTTTTTGAACTGCGTAATCGCAATTCACACCTCGGATGGATTCAATTTCACTTTTGGTGATAGGCTGTTTGTAAGCAATTATAGAAAGTGTTTCCAAAGCTGCAGTTGACAATCTTTTCAAAAATTTGTCGCCGTTAAGCAAAGCCACTGTTTTATGGTATTGAGGTTTGGTAAGGAATTGCCAGCCGCCACCGCTTTGTTTTAATTCAAATGCATAGAATTCAGTGTCGTATTTCTCTTTGATGCCATCTACAGCAGCTTCTATTTGGTCCGGATTGGCTCTGTCTTCAATAAAACCCAAGGCATTATTAATTAACTCAGTAATTTCTTCGGCAGATAATGCCTTATCACTGGCGAAAATTAAAGCCTCAATGTGTGGTATGATTTGAGAGATTTCCATGTTGTTAATTTGATGATTTGATAATTTGGTAATTTGGTGATGCCATTGGTCTTTTAATTGTCACATCATCAAATTGCCCCATTACCAAATTGACATTATCCTTGCAAAGCAGCCGCACCACTCACGATTTCTGTCAATTCAGTGGTGATAGCCGCCTGACGTGCACGGTTATAACTTATTTTCAATGATTTCAATAACTCATTGGCATTGTCGCTGGCTTTATCCATCGCTGTCATTCTGGCTCCATGTTCGCTTGCATTGGCATCCAATACAGATTTGAAAAGTTGAGTATTCAGGATTTTTGGCATCAACTCGGCAATAAGCACCTGTTGGTTAGGTTCAAAAATGAAATCAGACTTTCTTTTATTGTCAGTTGAACTGATTTTTTGTACCGGAAGAAACGGCTCTGCGATATAAACTTGTGAAGCCGCATTTTTGAATTCACTATAAATTACTTCAACCGCATCTATATCTTTAGCAACAAATGCATCCATTGCATATTTGGCAGCTGATTGCACTTTTTCAAAACTTAAACCAGAAAAAATGTCCCAATAAGTATTGATGACGTTAAAACCATTCTTGGTGAAAAACTCATATCCTTTTTTACCAATTGGTAATATTTGAACATTGCCTTTACGGTTTTGTTCAGCATATTTCTCGTTAATGGTTAGTTTAGCTAGTTTGATGAGGTTGCTGTTATAGCCGCCACAAAGGCCTCTGTCGCTGGTTACTACAATAATCAATACTTTTTCCACTGGTCTTTCAGCTGCCAAATCCATAGAAACTTCGCCATCACTGCTACTCACAATATTACTAAGCATTTCCTGCAATTTTTTCGCATAAGGACGCATCTGGGTAATAGCGTCTTGTGCGCGACGAAGTTTTGCAGCACTCACCATTTTCATCGCCTTGGTAATTTGTTGAGTACTTTGAACACTTTTGATCCTATTTCTTACTTCTTTTAATGCACCACTCATATGAAATTCTATTATTGGTTATAAGTTTGAAGCAAAGGGAATCTTCAAATTTTAGGTCGCAAAGGTAGGGCAAATGCTAAATAAATCAAGAGATTATTTGGGTGTTTTTTTGGCTTATGAATTGAAATGTTGAGGTTAATTCAAAATTCAAAATTCAAAATTGAAAAT
>CANHLV010000106.1 GCA_947461495.1 Chitinophagaceae bacterium | reverse complement strand
CTAAAATTAACACAAGTTCACCTGCTGAAAAATTATTTAATCAGCGTGGATGAAATTTTTAAAGATATGCGTAAAACAAAAATTCTATTATCATTCATCTTTTCATTGATTTTAATATCAGCTTCGGCTCAAAAAGTCAGTCAAACTGGAAAAATCATTGATGCATCCGGTCAAATGCCTATTTCAAATGCAGTAGTGATGGTATTATCGGCATCAGATTCCAGCTTATTGACTTTTACCAGAACCAATGCAGATGGAAGTTTTGAGCTTAAAAATATACCTATTGGGAAATGTATCTTTATGGTTTCACATCCATTGTATGCTGAATATGTAGATGATTTAGTTATTAAATCAAGCAACGACAAAATAAGACCAGTTTCATTAACCAGCAAAAGCAAATTGCTTGAAGCCATTATCATAAAAACTGGAGGTGCTATTAAAATAAAAGGCGACACTACTATCTACACAGCAGATAGTTTTAATGTAAGTGCCAATGCCAATGTAGAAGAGTTATTAAAAAAATTACCCGGTATTCAGGTTGATAAAAATGGTGAGATTAAAGCCATGGGCGAAAAAGTAGAAAAAGTACTGGTTGATGGTGAAGAGTTTTTTGGCGATGATCCGGGAATGGCCGTAAAAAATCTCAGAGCTGATGCAGTAAAGGAAGTTCAAGTATTTGATAAAAAAAGTGAGCAAGCAGCATTTACAGGAATTGACGATGGCAATACCCAAAAGACAATCAACCTGAAATTAAAAGAGGACAAAAAGAAAGGATATTTTGGAAAAGTTAGTTTGGCCGGAGGTGTTGGTAAAGATATCACCAATCGTTTCAACAATAATCTTATGTTTGGTTCATTCAAAGGCAAAAGAAAAATCTCTGCTTTTGTTTTGAATGGCAATACCGGACAAGATGGACTGAGTTGGCAGGAAAACCAGAAATACGGAGGTAGTGATGATAATAATTTCGAAATGATGGATGAAGATGGAATTTTTGCATTTTCGTTTACTCGTTCGGGTGATGATGAAATTTATATCAATCCTGAAAATGGATTTATGAGAAATGTGAATGCAGGTCTTCAATATAGCAATAAATGGAACGACAAACACAACATAAACTTCTCTCCAAAATTCAATCAGCAAGATTACAGCAACATTAAAAACACCAAAACGATTACTCAATTAGGTGATTCATCCTTGATTGAAAATGCTGAAGTAACGACCAAAATCAATCGTTACAATATTAAAAACAATTTTATTTACGATGTAAAAATCGATACCAATAATAGTTTAAAAATGACCTTGAGGTACAACTATTATCATACAGAAAGTGATGAAACTACAGTTTCTGGTACATCAGGAAGTTCCGGAAATTTAAAAAATGCTGCATCCCGGAATTCAGCCATCAACTCAGAAAAATACGCATTGATTGGCAATATCATTTTCAAGCACAGATTTTCAAAAGCAAGAAGAACCCTTTCGATTACTGCAGATTTGAATGCCAATAATTCAAATTCAGATAACTATTTGAATTCAGTAAATGCAGTTTATTCTGCTTTGTTTCCTTATGTCATTAATATTGACCAGTTGACACAATCTGATAACAGCACTCAAAAACTATCATCTAAATTAATTTACACAGAACCGCTAACAAAAAAATGGTCAATGGAACTGGGTTATGAATTGTCGTTAAATGATGGCTTGAACAATCAAACAACTTTTGCGAAAGCACCAAATGGCTATACCAATGTAGTAGATTCGCTTACCAATGATTTTAAACAAAAAATTATTATTCATACCCCATCTGCGAAATTTAATTTTGCTTATAAGAAAATCAAATTCAATTTTGGTTCGGGCTTTGGTATCACAGATTATGATTTGCTGGACAAAACTTCCAATATAGATTATGTGAGAAAGTATACCAACATTTTTCCGTCTGCTACATTCGTATATACATACAAAAGCAACCACTCATTGCGAGTCAAATACAATGGGTACAATTCTCAACCAACCATCAATCAATTACAACCATTACGCAACAACAATAATATTTTCAATCAATACATCGGAAATCCTGATTTGAAACCTTCTTTTTCCAGCAATTTCAATGTAACTCACAACGGATATAATTTCTTGAAAAACTTGTGGAACTATCAATCAGTAAACGTAATCTTCACAGAAAATTCAATTACCAATAATAGAATCATCAATCCATTAACTGGGGCAACAACTTCTCAACCTATTAATACCAATGGAAACATTACAGTTAGTTTCTGGGGCGGCGTAGGATTTAAGCTTAAAAAATCTGCCATTGAAATGGAAATCAGTCCCAATTTGAATTTTTCAAGATTTGTTGATGTGATTAATAGTGTAAACAGCTTTTCAAATACAACATCCACAGGATTGAATATTGGTATGAGAAAATCAAAATCAGAGAAATATGATTTCAGTCTGAACAATCAGGCAAATTTGAATTATAACACAAATTCGCAAACCAACACATCAAATACTTTCAGATCAAATACCTTGACTTTTAACGGCACTGTTTATTATAAAAAGTCATGGTCATTTGTTACAGATTACACTTATAATGCCAGACAAAAACTAGCCGGTGAAACAGACAATTTCAATGTTCATCTCATCAATTTGAAAGTACAGAAAACATTCAAGAAAAACGAATATACACTTTATGTGAAAGCCAATGATTTACTAAACCAGAATCTTGGTTTGGACAGAAATTATTATGGAAATATTTTCAGTGAAGAAAGAAACCAGCGTTTGAAAAGATATTTCATGGTTGGTTTTTCATGGGATTTTAAAAATAAGAATGGGGCTAGTAAAAAGTAAGATGCCTCACCCCCAACCCCTCTCCAAAAGTGAGGGGAGCGTGAGTTGTCTATTTATAAATAAAAAAATTAGTACAAATATAATATTGCACAATCAACTTCCCCCTTTGGGGGATTGAGGGGGCTATAAATAAATAGTTATGAAAAAAATATTCTTCTTCATTGTATTGGCAACATCAATGCAACTCAATGTTTCAGCACAATTTGTCGAATCAGGTGAGATAGAATTTGAAGTAAAAACAAATGTCAAAAAAACTATGGGTAACAGCTCATGGGCTGAAATGATGAAAGACAAATTACCCAATTTTAAAACCAATTATTATACATACAGTTTCAATCAAAATAAAAGTTTGTATAAGTTCGACCATTGGGAAAATAAGGATGCATTACCAGAAATGTTCAGAAAAAGTGATGAATCTTCTTCTTGGTTTTTCGATTTCAATTCAAGCAAAATGATGATGCAGAAAGATGTATTTGGAAGTGCCTTTAATGTTAAAGACAGTATCAGAAATATCCGCTGGAAATTGAGCAATGAAAACAGAATCATTGCCGGCTATAATTGTAGAAAAGCCACTGGTATTATCATGGACAGTGTTTATGTTTTTGCTTTTTATACTGATGAAATTACAATTCCCGGTGGACCTTGCAGTATCAATGGTTTGCCAGGAATGATTTTAGGATTAACAATACCAAGATTATATTCGTCTTGGATAGCCACAAAAGTTACGCTTTCAAAGCCAGTAGTTACAGAACCACAGGCTACAAAGAATATTTTCAGTTTGAAAACAGCTCACGAAACCATTATAGAAAAAACAAAAGGTTGGATGGGCAATGATGACGATCCCGAATCAAGAAAATGGCTGGATCAGTTGATTTGGAATTTGATGTTGTAAGCTGGATAGGCTAGATAGGCTGGATTGTCTAGATAGGCTAGATAAAAATCTAGATAGGATGATTGGATTATCCAGCATATCTAGCTTTATCCATCATATCTAGCTTTATCCATCATATCTAGCTTTATCCATCATATCTAGCTTTATCTAGACTATCTAGCTTTATCCAGCATATTTAGCTTTATCTAGCTTATCTAGCTTTATCCAGCATATTTAGCTTTATCTAGCCTATCTAGCTTTATCTAGCCTATCTAGCTTTATCTAGCCTATCTAGCTTTATCCATCATATCTAGCTTTATCTAGCCTATCCAGTTTTATCCAGCCTATCTAGCTTTTACCTCACCTCAAACCCATCATTAATTATGGCTCCTTTTTTTATCACCACAATGCCATCTTTTATTGAGAATAATGAATGATCTGCGTTTTCGAGATGATTACCTCCGATTATACTCACGTTGTTGCCTATACGACAATCTTTATCAACAATTACGTTTTTTAATTCACAATGATTACCAATCCCTATTTTGGGAATGCGCAGTTCTTCATCATTTTTAATATCATCCAGTGTTTCATAAAAGTCGTTACCCATGATATAGCAACTTGTTATTTTGGAACCATTTCCAATTCTGCTTCGAATACCAATAACTGAATTAGAAATAGATTCTGCATTAATAATAGAGCCCTCCGCTATTATGGTTTGGTTTATTGTAGTCCCACTGATTTTAGCTGGCGGAAGCATTCTAGATCTGCTGTAAACGGTTTTTGAATTGTCAAATAAATTAAACGGAGGAATATCCAATGTTAACGACAAATTAGCTTCAAAGAACGAATAGATATTTCCGATATCAGTCCAGTAACCATCATATTGATAACTGATTACTTTATATTTATTGATCGAATCCGGAATGATTTCTTTACCAAAATCGGTGGCGTCTTTTTTTTCTGATTCCAGCAAATTGAACAATACTTTTCTGTTAAATATATAAATACCCATAGAGGCAAGATAATTTCTACCCTGCTCTTTCATTTCATGTCCGGTTTCACTTTTCCATTCGGTTAATTTATCTTTTGATGGCTTTTCGATAAATGAGGTGATGATATGCTCTTCATTTGATTTTAAAATTCCAAATTCTGGAGCTTCTCTTTCACCTACCGGTATTGTTGCAATGGAAATATCGGCACCTGATTTTTCATGATTTTCCAACATGTAGGCAAAATCCATTTGATAGAGTTGATCACCACTCAAAATCAATACATATTCAAAATCAGTTTTTACTATATGTTTGAGAGATTGCCTTACAGCATCTGCTGTACCCTGAAACCAGCCCGGACTGTCAGGGGTTTGTTCTGCAGCCAAAATGTCAACGAATCCGCTGCTAAAAATGCTAAACTGATAAGTGTTTTTGATATGTTTATTCAGTGAAGCGGAGTTGTATTGTGTTAATACAAAAATTCGGTTAATCGAACTGTTGATACAATTGGAAATAGGTATGTCAACTAATCTGTATTTACCTCCAATGGGAACTGCAGGCTTGCTTCTTGTTGCTGTTAATGGATATAATCTTGAACCTGCTCCTCCGCCTAAAATAACTGAAATTACTTTTTTACTGATCATAGTTTTAATTTATCTGTAAATAGAATGGTAAAGGTCGATATAATCTTGTGCACTTTTTTCCCAGCTGTTATTGATTGTCATCATTTTTTTTCTAACCTCATTTACCAGCGATTTATTTTGGTACAAATGTAAGGCTCTGTGAATAGAAAAAACAATATCATCTGTGCTAGCATTATTGAAGCAAATGCCATATCCATTGTCTCCCATGTCAACAACTGTATCATTTAATCCTCCGGTTCTTCTTACAATGGGAATTGTGCCATAACGCAGCGCATACAATTGGTTCAAACCGCAAGGTTCAACACGGCTAGGCATCAATAAAAAATCTGCACCTGCATACATTTGGTGACTGAGTTTTTCGTTGTATTCAAATCTGGAATGATAATAACCAAACCATTTTTCGTGAATGTTTTTTAATTGCTGTTCAATATAAAATTCTCCACTACCTAACATTAAAAAATTGAATTTTCTATCTGTTTGTTCAAACGCTCTTGATATGGCTTCTGATAAAAGGTCTGCAGCTTTTTCGCCCACAAGCCTGCCGATAAAAATAATGAGAGGAAGTTTTTCATCAAAGCCAAAATCTTTGCATAGATTGATTTTGTTATTTTCTTTTACTTCAATTTTCTCAATATTGAAATTATCTGTAATAAGTGGATCTGATTCAGGATTCCAAACTTCAAAATCGATGCCATTGATAATTCCGGAGCACTTGCCTTTTTCGTATTCAAATAATGGTTCTAGTCCATTGGCATTATACATGAGTTCTTTCATGTAAGTAGGACTTACCGTATTTACTTTGTCGGCACATTTAATAGCAGCGGCTAATGGGTTTATTTGTGAATTCCATTCCAATAATCCTGCTTTCCAATTATCCCATGCCGGAAAGAATTTAGTAAATGTCCAATCCATCCAGCCCTGATATTGCGCATTGTGAATGGTGAGTACAGTTCTTATGTTTGATAGATTTCTGTAGTCGTAACAATGCCTCATGAAAAAAGGTATCAGACCTGCGTGGTAGTCGTGTACATGAACAGCATCAGGCTTTTGTTGCCATTTGCTGAGCCATTCTACAACTGCGAGTTGGAAGGCAAGAAATCTTTGATTGTCATCGTCATAACCGTAAATTTTTTCTCTATCTAACAGCCCATAAATATCTATACAGTATAAATTAAAACCAAGAGCACTACTCGTTTCTTTAATAACAGTAAACTCAAGATTGCTGCCACCAAATGGAATAGCACCTTTATGCACTACTTCCCACTCATTGTCTTGAAGGTAATTTGTCAAATACAT
>CANHLV010000105.1 GCA_947461495.1 Chitinophagaceae bacterium | reverse complement strand
TAATAATAATAATTTCGCCCGCCGTTGAAACGGTGGGCTAGAATAAAATATCAGACCAATATTCGAGAATAAAGAATTTAAAAATAAAACGTTTCTAAAATTATTGAAATGGTAAATGGTATTGTTTTTTAGCCCACCGTTTCAACGGTGGGCGATTGGATTAAATTGATATTACCCCAATTATTTTTTGCATCCTTCCGCCTAACCGATTTGTCATTATTTTTCATCATTTGAAAGTCGTTCATTTTACACCACCCAATTTCCCATTTTCCACCCCTAATTTTCTATATTTGCACCTTATGGCAAACGAAATCAACAACTTCCAGGAAATCATATCCCATTGTAAAGAATACGGTTATATTTTTCAATCCTCAGAATTATATGACGGCCTCAGCGCTGTGTATGATTACGGACAAATGGGTGCTCAGTTAAAAAAGAACCTCCGCGACGAATGGTGGAAGAGTATGACACAAATGCACGAGAATATCGTTGGTATTGACGCGGCTATTTTCATGCACCCTACCGTTTGGAAAGCAAGTGGTCACGTTGATAATTTCAGCGACCCGATGATTGACAATAAAGACAGCAATAAAAGATATCGTATCGATCATTTGATTGAAGCTCATGTTGAAACTTTAGATAAAGAAACAGGAGAAGCATTGATTGCTGAAATGGATAAATTGCTCGCAGCAGATGATTTGGCTGGCTTGAAAACATTAATTGAAAGTAATAAAATAAAATGCGGCATCAGCAAAACTTGCAACTGGACAGACGTTCGTCAATTCAATCTCATGTTTAGTACGCAAATAGGAAGTGTTGCTGAAGAAGCAGATACGATTTATTTGAGGCCTGAAACTGCACAAGGTATTTTTGTCAATTTCTTGAATGTGCAAAAAACAGGAAGAATGAAGATTCCTTTCGGTATTGCACAAACCGGTAAGGCTTTCAGAAATGAAATCGTTGCGCGTCAATTCATTTTCAGAATGAGAGAATTCGAACAAATGGAAATGCAATTCTTCGTTCGTCCTGGCACACAAATGGAATGGTACAACTACTGGAAAGACGCCAGAAAAAAATGGCATGAAAAAATCGGCATTCCAACTGAAAAATTAAGATATCACGATCACGTAAAATTGGCGCATTACGCCGATGCAGCATTGGATATAGAATTCGAATTCCCTTTCGGATGGAAAGAATTGGAAGGCATTCACAGTCGTACTGATTTTGATTTAAGTCAGCACGCCAAATTCAGTAAAAAGAAAATTCAATATTTTGATAATGATTTGAACGCTGAAGGAAAGCCTTACGGCAACTACACTCCTTTCGTTGTAGAGACTTCAGTCGGTCTTGATCGTCTATTCTTAACTGTTATATCATTGGCTTTTCAAGAAGAAAAATGGACCAAAGAGGATGGAACAGAAGACAGTCGTGTGGTAATGAAAATTCCTGCAAAGATTGCTCCTACCAAATTGGCTATTCTTCCTTTGTTGAAAAAAGATGGTTTGCCTGAAATCGCGACGGCATTGTTGAATGAATGCAAACCTCATTTCCATTGTTTCTACGAAGAGAAAGATGCCATAGGAAAACGTTATAGAAGAATGGATGCCATCGGAACTCCTTTCTGCGTTACGATTGATCATCAAACCAAAGAAGATAATACAGTTACCATCAGATATAGAGATACGATGACACAGGAAAGAATTCCAATCAGTGAAGTGAGGAATATAGTGGCAAAGGCGTGTGAGTAGTTTTGGATATTGGATAGAGCTGGATAGGCTAGATAAGCTGGATAGGCTGGATACTAGATACTGGATACTGGATGCTGAATACTAGAAATGGATGGCTTCAACTTCGAAGGAGTGTCACTTTTCTAACGAGAAGTATCGTAAAGAACAGAACCCCTTAGGGGTGACACTAAGGAATAGGAAATTAGGATTTGGGAATTAGGAAAAAGGAAGTGGCAGATAGAACAAAAACTTTGTGAATCTTTGTGTTTTAATGCCTTTGTGGCAAACTAATAAAACTCATCAACAATGAAAAAAATCATCGTCATTTGCATTTTATCAATTGCAATAAATTTCAACCTCAACGCTCAAAAAGTTTATTCCGTAGATTATGCTTCTCAAGCAGATGTGAAAGTTTTTGTAGTCAAATATGAAAGTCAAGCGGACTTGAAAGTATACAAAGTTAAATACCAAAGTCAGGCTGAAAAGAATGAAGGCAAATGGTTCTTCACCGATTATGCTTCCCAAGCTGATAAAAAAATATTCTTTGTCGACTATGAGAGTCAGGCTGATTTGAAAATCTATTTTGTAGATTATGAAAGTAGAGCGGGCTGGAATAAATCGAGTAAGAAAGCGCTTATGTATTAAATTTCATTTTTAAAATAATGTTATGAAAAAAATTGTTTCATTTTGTTTTTACTTCGTTTTGACTTTTATTGCAGCAGAAAACATCTATGCACAGTCAAATACGCCATTCATCAGTGCCACCCCTTCTATCAGATACCAATATATCGGCACTTATGATGTCAACAAACTAAACAATATTTTAAACAAAGAAGTTCCGGAAATTATTGAATCAAAAGAAACATACACAGCTGCAAAAAATGCTGTAAAACTTTACAGGGTTGAATATAGCTCTGTTGTGCCTGAGCAAAACAACAGACCAACAGTAGCTTCGGGACTTATCGCTATTCCTGTTACTGGTGCCAAATCTATGCCTTTGGTTTCTTATCAACACGGCACCATTTATGGCAACATGGGAGTTCCCTCAACTATCGACAAATCCTGGGAAACCCAATTCATGATCGCACAATTTGCCGGTCAGGGATATGTGGTAATTGGACCCGATTATTTCGGATTGGGCAGTTCAAAAGAAAAAGATTCTTACATCGTTATCAATAGTCAGGTTCAAGCTTCTTACGACATGTATGACGCAGCTAAAATTATCCTGGCAAAAGAAAACATCAGCATTACAGATTTCTTCATCACGGGCTGGTCGCAGGGCGGCGTGATCACCATGGCGTTTCTTGAAAAATTGGAAGCTTCTGGTATAAAAGTAAAAGCTGCAGGTACAGCTGCTGCTCAATGTGATGGCTTTGTAATGACCAATGGATTTCTATCTCATCCAAGAAAAATTGATGCGCCATGGGTAACGACAATGTTTATTCTTACTGCATTTGCTTTTGAAGAATATTATCAGATTCCTGGTTTGGCTAAAGGCGTATTTACTGATGAACAATACAGCATAGCCAAAAGGATTTATATGAAAGATACAACACTGGATATGAAAGATTTTCCGATGAACCTTCATAAACTGATTCGACCTGAATATTTCGATCCTGCTTATTATAAACAATCTGCCTATGGCAAACTTGTTTCCGAGATGCACCCTTATCGTTGGGATGTGAAAACTCCTGTACGTATGTATTATGGCGACATTGATGAATGTCTCACAATTGGTTTGGCAAGAACTCCATACAACTGGCAAAAAGCTATGGGCAACGACAAAGTGGAAGCTTATTCTGCAGGTGCCGACGCTACTCACCGCATCTCTTACGGAAGAGCTGTTCCTCAATGGAAACAGTGGTTTGATGAATTGCAAATAAGAAAATAAATCGAGGAAAACTTCTATCCATACAACTCAATGTGTATGTCTTTTCTATCGTAGCCTAATGCTATGATTTTATTTTTGGCGTCATCGATCATTAATTTCCATCCACATAAATAAAATTGAGTAGGCTTGTGTTCCTTAATCAAAGATTCATATACATCATGTACATAACCTGATTTCCCCTCCCACTCTTCTCTTGATAATGTAGGATGAAAATGAAAACCAGTAAGTTTATTTTCAAGTTCCTTCATTTCATGATAATATAACAAATTCTCTTTTTTTCTACATCCAAAAACAAGATGAATATGTTGATGAGGGATATTTTTATTTAGAATATCTCTTACCATACTTCTAAAAGGTGCAATACCAGTGCCCGTACAAATCAAAAACAAATCTTTTTCCAATGATTGATTTAAAACAAAAACACCTTGTGGACCTCTTAAAGTCAGTTCACTACCAACTTTTATTTCATTAAATAAATAAGGTGTTCCCAAACCTTGAGGATTCAATACAATCAATAATTCAATAACATTCGTTCCATCAGGCCTTGAAGCAATTGAATAACTTCTCCATCTTTTATTTGATTTTTCATGAATAGGTAAGTCAAGTGTAACAAACTGTCCGGGAATAAAATCAAAAGCTGAAATTTCTGGTATTTGAATATAGAATCGGCGTGTATCAAGCGTTTCATTTTCAATTTTAATCACGATTCCTTTTCTCCAGGGTTGCAAAGCCATATCATTTATTTTTAGTAAGGTACAAAATGTAGAAATAATATAGACTATTCTGTTTGTGAATTATCTTTGCGACATTATAAATCGGGTGAATGAATTTGGATGTGTTGTTGAATGTGTACAAAAATGATCCCCGCTGTTTTCAGATAGCGAATAGGATAACTATGTCTTCGCCTCAGCATTTGCACCTGCAAGGTCTTCAAGGAAGTGCTTTCGATTTCTTACTCGCTGCCGTCCATAGTCATGAAATCTTATCCCAAACCAATCATCTAGTCATTCTAAGAGATGCTGAAGAAGCCGCTTATTTTCAAAATACAGTTGAAAATATAACCAATGCGCTTGATGTCTTTTATTTCCCTTCTTCTTTTAAAAACAATAAAAACTATCAGCTTTTAAACAGCAGTCATGTGATGCTTCGCACAGAAGCCTTAACAAAAATTGCAGGTGGCGGTAATAAGAAAATTATTGTTTCTTATCCTGAAGCTGTTTTCGAAAAAGTGGTATTGTCGAAAACATTGTCCGAAAATATTATCAGCATCAAACAAGCAGATGAGCTGAATGTAAATGGGATGCTACAAAAATTTGTAGAATATGGTTTTGTAAGAACTGATTTTGTTTACGAACCCGGTCAGTTTGCGGTTAGAGGTGGCATTATTGATATTTATTCTTTTGGCAATGAAAAGCCTTATCGTCTGGAGTTGTTTGGCAATGAAGTGGATAGCATTCGAATCTTCGATCCGGAAACTCAATTGAGTGAAAGAAAATTGTTACAGGTAAATATCATCCCCAATGTAGAAACACAATTTGAAACCGGTGAGAAAGTTTCATTGATTGAATTCTTACCTGAAAATACGGTTGTCTGGCTTCGTGACTGGAATTTTATCAAAGACAGAATTGAACAGGAATCAGAGAACCTTTCTTTGTTCTTGGAACATATTAAATCAGGACAGCCTGTTGATGAAAACACAGATGAACTTGCCAATATCAATATTAAAAGTGGAGTAACAATTGATGACTTCACAACCATTGCAGATATTGAATCTGAACTTTCTCAAAAACATTTAGTTGAAATTGGAAACAAGGCGGCTTTCAAAAACAACAATACTCCGATTGAACATATCGAATTTAAAACAGAAGCCCAACCTGCATTTAATCGCCAATTTGATTTACTGATTAAAAACTTACAGGAATTCGAAAAATCAAAATACAATATTTTCATTTTTGCTGAAAACCCAAAACAGCTAGAAAGACTTCATGTTATTTTTACGGATTTAAAAGCAGAGATTCAAGTCACGCCTATTCCCGTTTCTATTCATGAAGGATTTTTTGATAAAGACAACAAAGTAGTTTGTTATACTGACCATCAGGTATTTCAGCGTTACCACAAATACAAAGTAAAACAGGCATTCAGTAAAAACAAAGCGCTTACTTTAAAAACACTTCGCGAATTACAACCCGGAGATTATGTTTCACATATCGATCATGGTGTTGGTGTATATAGTGGCTTACAAAAAATCGAAGCAAACGGGCGTCTACAGGAGGCAGTTAGAATACAATATAAAGATGGTGATTTGTTGTATGTTAATATTTCATCACTTCACAAAATCAGCAAATACAGCGGCAAAGAAGGTTCCATACCAAAGATGAATAAACTGGGTAGTGATGTATGGGCCAAGCTGAAAGAAAAAACAAAAAAGCAAGTAAAAGATATTGCAACAGATTTGATTCAATTGTATGCACAAAGAAAAAGTCAGCAAGGGTTTTCTCATTCCCCCGACAATTACATGCAAACTGAATTGGAAGCTAGTTTTATTTATGAAGACACACCTGATCAAGCCAAAGCTTCTGAAGATGTAAAACGCGATATGGAAAAAGATTCGCCCATGGACCGTTTGGTTTGTGGTGATGTTGGTTTTGGGAAAACAGAAGTGGCGGTAAGAGCAGCGTTCAAATCATGCTGTGATGGGAAACAAGCTGCCATTCTTGTTCCGACTACCATTTTAGCTTATCAGCATTATAAAACCTTCAAAGAAAGGTTGAAAGATTTTCCAGTGACGGTTGATTTCATAAACAGATTCAAATCTTCAAAAGAGAAAAAAGAAACTTTAAAGAAACTCGAGGAAGGAAAAATAGATGTGATTATTGGAACGCATGCGATTCTAAGTAAAGATGTAAAGTTTAAAGATTTGGGTGTGATGATTATTGATGAGGAACAGAAATTTGGGGTGAGTGCAAAAGAAAAATTAAAGCAAATCAGAACTACTGTAGATTCGCTCACACTAACGGCAACGCCTATACC
>CANHLV010000104.1 GCA_947461495.1 Chitinophagaceae bacterium | reverse complement strand
CTTTTTCACGATGGGATGGTCGCAAGGAGGGTATAGCAATATGATATTTTTGCGTCGTTTGGAAGAAGCAAAGATTCCGGTAACGGCTTCTGCCACGGCAGCAGCGCCAGTAGATTTGAATTTGTTTCTTACCCGTGGAATGACCAACCCCAGAGCCATTGACGCATTCTTTACACCTGCTGCTTTTGGTAATCTGTTGTTTTCATTTGAACATTATTACAATATGCCAGGGCTTGCTAAAAAAAGTATTCTTCCTCAATATTATTCAATAGCAGAAGATTTCTACAATTTTAAAATCGATTTCCTTACTCATTTACAAAAAACAACTTCAAAGATTGTGGATTATGTACGACCTGAATTTATTGAACAAATGAAAGCCGGTAATAACAAGTTGTCGAAAATTCTCAATGAATCTGAAGGTTATCGATGGTTAAGTGTAACGCCATTAAGAGCGTATTATGGTATGAAGGATGAAGCCGTACCGGATTATCTCGCGCATCTGGCTGTCGATTATCAGTGGTTATTGGGAAAGACAAACGGGCAATCATTTAACGCAGGTGCAAATGCAGATCATAGAAACACTTATATTCAAGCATTAATAGAAGTTGAACCTTGGTTTGTTAGTTTCTTAAAGTAAATTAAAATGGATTGTTTGAGGAAAAGCTAAGACTAGTTATCAAGTCTTCGTCAAAGTTGTGTATCATTATTTTCTTCAATCATTGAAAAACTCATGGAGAAGTTAGGTCATATTTTTCAATTGTTTTTCCATATAAAAAGCACCGAATGGAATCACTGAATAAAAGACAGCTTTAAAGAACCAGCTCCAATTTTTATTTAACTGATTCATTACTTCCCAGGCAAAAATGATATAAGCGACAAACAATATACCATGAGCCATTCCTGTAAATTTTACAGCTTCAGGTAGATCGGCAAAATATTTCAGTGGCATAGCAATGCATAATAAAATTAAAAACGAAATGCCTTCAGCTAAAGCAATAATTCGAAATAATTTTCTTGCATTCATAATATAATTGTTTAGGGGTAAAGATATTACTTAGAATCAGTAAACATAAAAATCCTGGTGTTGTTATTTTAACCTCTGATTTTTATTCAATCGTCATTAAATTTCTATCCAAAGCAATAGACTTAACTTTTCCGGGTTCACCTTTTATGAAATAATATTTTGCAAGTTCTGTTCCGATGGCTTCTTCAAACACTCTTTTTATTCTCGACATTTTCTGACTTGCAGAATCGCTTAGTGCGTTTACCATATCATCTATTCTTTCTTTCATTTCATTCAGGTCACCCATGTTTGCAATTTGAGAATAAATTTCATATAGTTCTGTACGATGTTCACTCAAACTACTATGATAAATGCCTTCAGGATATTTAAGAAATAAAATATAAAGCGCTTTTTCTAGAGGTCTTAATTTGATTTCAATATTACCAAAGTCGGTTAACAAAAATCTTTTTTGTGCATCAATCAACAATCTGCCCGGAGGTGTCGATTGTCTGAAATTCTGGGCATAAAGCATTTTTTCTCTCAATGAATTCATGATGGTTAATGCATGATGAATTTTGGGCATTGTTATTTTATTTTGCAGTAATCTCATGCACTCATTACAAACATCTGCAGTACGTAGTTTAAGTATGATTTCTTTTTTATGAATGCATAAATCGTTAACACAACCAATTGGAGAATTATGAACCGCTGTTCTTAAGTCTATCATACCATCAAACATATGTTTTTGCAATACCAATGCAATTACTTCATAGGCAATTGGAAATGCTGCAGAACAACTGATAAAATATTGCCAGTCGGCCGTATGGATGAATCCATTGAAAGGATTGGATTCATCCAAACAGGCAAACCAGTTTTTGTTATTGGCAATGTCGGTAAGCATAATAACAAATTCATCTTCTTTGATATTGTTTTTTCTTCTATACTTATTACATTTTGCAAAAAGTGTATCCCAGCTTACTTCCTCTCTTTCGAAAGGGAAACTTATTTTTCGACTTACTAATCTATCTGATAAATTATTTTCCGTTGCCAATTGTTTTTCAAATTCTTCTTTGGTTTTTATATTATTAAGGATTTTTTCATCGAGATAGATATTTGACACAGAGTCAAGATTACAGGAAAAATTCAGCGGTCCGGGATGCGCTTGCAATAAGTCCATTATTTTAGTAAATAACTCAACACTAACCTCAGCAGATTTTACCAAATGAATTCGCATATGTTCTTGTTATTAGATTATTTAACGATAATTACCCAACATTATCTTACACCGAAAATATAACACCGACTGGATATCTGTAAAGTTCCAATGAAATTATCACAAACATCTAACGAACGGCATCATACCATATAATAATGGATTGAAATGTAAGCCAAATTGGAATAATACCGATTAGACATCTGTAATGGTCTAATGAAATTATCCCAAACAGCTGTCATATCGGCATTATACCAGAAAAAAATAGAACTAAAAAGTAATTATAATTGGTATAACTTGATCTTCAAGCAGCAATTATTTTTTTCTGTTATATAAATCATCCAGATCGCCACCACTTCTTTTTTTATGCAGATAACTGCTCATTGAGTCGGTTAAATTTCCCCAAACTTGCGTATCCATTTCATTTTTATTAAAGAACATACTATTATGTTTTTTAATATTCATGCCTTCTGCAATGTCAACAGCGTCGAGTGTGGCTCCTAAGAAACTGAAAGTCCACTTTCCGGTTGCTTCAAGTCTTGAAATCGTCCTTCGAATTTCTTCTAATCTAAATGATCTAGAGGCATTTTCGTGGCCGTCCGTCAAAATAACAATAACTACTGTGGTATCATATTTCTCTGCACTGTTTAAAACATCCCTTTCACATTTTTCGCATACTTGTCCAACTGCATCTAAAAGTGCTGTACCACCTGAAGGACAATATGTTTCTCTGTTCAATAATCTAACAGTGGCAGGTGTTTCCTGAAAAAAATGATGATTGGAAACATTATTGAAAGTGGTAAGGCCGATAGAAATCACCTGTTCCGTAAATTCTGATTCTAATTGTTTGATTTTAGTAACCTGTTCATTGAAACCATTAATGGTGTTGTCGATACAGTCGCTCATAGAACCACTTTTGTCTACAATTAGATGATAGATTGTTTTTTGCTTTTTCATTTTTAAATATTTTTGGTGATGAATTGTAGTGCAAATTATATCTGATGGATAGGGTTTGGTAAATATTACAAGCTTGTAACCGGAAAAATAACTTTGAGGGATAGGTTGCTTTTAATACCGATTAGACATCTGTAATGGTCCAATGAAATTGTCCCAAACAGCTGTCATATACCGAGGTATCGGCACAGGTCGGCATTATACCAGAAAAAATAGAACTAAAAAGTAATTATAATTGGTATAAATTACAATTTTAGAATTACCGGGCAACAAATAATTATTTTAGCTTCAACCACATTACCTTTGCGCCATGGATCAGTTACTATCTCAGATAGAGCAATATAAAAAAGAGATTGAAGCTTCTGTGATTACCCAAAAAGAAGAGCTCGAAGCCTTCAGAATTAAATATCTGGGTACCAAAGGGTTATTGAAGTCCATTATGGGCGAAATGAAAAACGTTCCTTTGGAACAGAAAAAGGCGGCTGGTCAGTTGCTTAATGATTTCAAGATTTTCACTGAAAGTTTTTATGAATCATTATCTGAAAAAATAGGTAGCGTTACCGCTGTTGCGACCAGTACTATTGATATGACACTACCCGGTCAGTCATTGCCATTAGGAACGCGTCATCCTATCAGCATCGTTCAAAACAAAATCATTTCCATATTTCAGCGTTTAGGCTTTTCTGTTGCGGAAGGACCAGAGATTGAAGACGATTGGCATAATTTCACCGCTTTGAATCTGCCAGAAAATCATCCGGCTAGAGATATGCAGGATACTTTTTACATCCGCCAGAATCCAGATTGGTTGTTGCGCACCCATACTAGTAGTGTGCAAATCAGGGAAATGGAGAAAAGTGAATTACCCCTTCGTATCATTTGCCCCGGCAGAGTGTACAGAAATGAAACTATTAGTGCTAGAGCACATTGTTTCTTTAACCAGGTGGAAGGTTTGTATATAGCAGAAAATGTTTCATTCGCAGATTTGAAACAAACACTTTATTTCTTTGTAAAGGAAATGTTTGGACAAGATGTGAAAATTCGTTTTCGCCCGTCTTATTTTCCTTTTACAGAACCTAGTGCTGAAATGGACATTAGTTGTTTGATTTGCGGAGGTGAAGGTTGTAGTGTTTGCAAAAGAACGGGTTGGGTGGAAATCTTAGGCTGCGGAATGGTGCATCCGAGCGTCTTGGATAATTGTGGAATAGACAGTACAAAATATACCGGATTTGCATTCGGTTTGGGCATAGAAAGAATCACTATGCTTACCTATCAGGTAAAAGATCTTCGGTTATTTAGTGAAAACGATGTGAGGTTTTTGAAGCAGTTTACTCAAGCTTAAATATAAAATCAAAATTAAAAAATCAAAAAAATGAAAAATTTCTACTTGTCAGTCATGACAATTTTTCTTTTCGCTTTTGGTTATGCACAAAATGCAAATGTAACCTGGGGAGAAGAGTTTAAATTAAAAAAAGGGAGTACCGATTTAGCGGTTATTCATGCAGACAATACCGGTATTTATGTAAAAGAATCTCATATGGCTTTGAAGTCATATTTTGTTATTGCTGCTACTATGCGTGAGTCTGCAACGCTCATCAAACTTGATAAAAACCTAAATCAGGTTTATGATCAGGATTTCAACAAAGAATTGAAAGGAAAAGATTATGAAAGATTTTTCTTTTTGAAAGACAAGCTATTTGTATTGGCTTCAATTTATGTAAAAAAAGAGAAAAAACTTACTTTATATGCTGCACCTGTTGACAAAAACAACGGAGAGTTGTCGGGTGAATTCATGGAAATTACTAGCTGGACAAAAGAAGCAAAGTCTGACGACATTAATTTCAATTTTACTTACAATTCTGACAGTACAAAAATGGTTATTGTGAGTAGTATTGAAGGACGTGATAAAAATAACTATGAAGTAAGACAATTTGATGACAAATTGAAACAGGTAGGAAAGACTGTTTCCATCACCAATGAAATCGATCCTAAGACATTCCAACTTGCAGACGTACTGTATACAGAAAATGGAAATGTAGTGATGGTTGGTCGTGTGTATGAATACCAGGAAGGCAAGAAGAAAAAAGCAAAATATCTTGATTTTGCCAATTACAATATTCGTATTCACAATAGTGAAGGAGGATTAGTAAAAGAGATAAACACTCAAATCAATGGAAAATGGTTGGTGAGCACCAAAGTAATACAGGTCCCAAAGCGTGATATCATTATAGCTGCGTTTTATAGCAATACAAAAAGAGGTGATGAAATCAATGGTATTTTGGCGCAACGCATCAATCCTAAAACAGGAGATGTTGTGAGCACCAGTTCAAAAGAAATCAATACGAGTTTGATTACCAAATTGGATGACGATGATGATGATGATGGAGATGATGAAAGCAGAAAAGAAAGAAGAGAAAGAAAAAAACTGGAAAAAATTCAAAATGAAGAAGATGGATTTTCAAAGTACATGGTATTCCGTAACTTTTTGTATACACCTGATAGTGGTGTCGTAATTTTAGCAGAAAAGTATCATCACTATGAATATGCCCAAACTACAACTTCGGGTGGCGGTGGATTTGGCGGCGGGATGTCATCAAGAACTACATGGTACCAGGTTTATGAGTGTGGAGATTTAATGATGACAAAAGTTGACAAAGCGGGTGAAATTGGCTGGTTTCGTATCATGCCAAAACAACAAAGAGAAGTAATTCAATCAGGTTCAAGTTCTGGATATGGTAGTGGCTTGTCTTTCAGTGCCGGTAATAATTTCTTTGATGCCAATGCTTATAACATGCCTTTCTATGCAGGGTTTGGTGTATTGGCAGGTAATAAATCTGCAACCATTATCTTTAATGACAGCAAGAGAAACATCAATACATTGGAGTTGGGACAAAGAGTTAAGAAAATGACTTATTTCAGAAAATCTGAGTGTTTCGGTGTTGATCTTGATTTGGTAACGGGGAAATATACACGCACTATTTTATTCAGTAATGATGATGTACCAACTGCAATGCCTCGTTTGGCTTCGGGATTGGGTAAAGATTTGTACATGGTTGGAAAGGAAGACAGAATGTTAGGTCGTTCTAAAATTGCGATTGCAAAAGTGAGTTTGAAGAATTAATTTGAAGGGATAACCACGAATTATAGGCCCCCTAAATCCCCCCCAAGGGGGACTTTGATTATGTTTTGCTAGGGTTGCCACGAATTCACGAATTATTATTTTTTATATAGCCCACCGTTTTAACGGTGGGTTTTTTTAGTGGCAAAAAACATCGCGTCTTTGCTTCCTTGCGAGCTTTGCGTGAAACCATTCTCCGCGGTAAAATAATTCGTGAATTCGTGGTTGATATAAACCTCACCCCCAACCCCTCTCCCAAGTGAGAGGGGAGCAATGAGCAGTATCTACTAATGCTGCGCAAACGCTGCATTCTCAATTCTCCGCGGTAAAATAATTCGTGAATTCGTGGTTGATATATCATTATTTTTGCATCATGATTAATAAAATTTGTGTTACTGGTGCTGGAACTATGGGAAG
>CANHLV010000103.1 GCA_947461495.1 Chitinophagaceae bacterium | reverse complement strand
TTCAGTTTTTGTGCCCAGGGAATAAACTCAGCTTTGAATTTTTCATACACAGATGATTCAATCAAAATCCTACTTGAGCATAAACAAATTTGACCCTGATTGCCAAATGATGAACGGATGGTATTAAACAACATTTTTTTCCAGTCGCAATCTGCAAATATGATAGAAGGATTTTTGCCTCCGAGTTCAAGCGATAATTTTTTAAACATTGGCGCTGCAACGGAAGCAATTTGCGCTCCAGCTCTAGTACTTCCTGTAAATGAAATCGCTTTGATGGAAGGATGTTTCACAATGGCTTCACCGCAATTTGGTCCATCACCATGAAGTATGTTTAATACACCATCTGGCAGACCAGCTGCTGCAGATATTTTTGCCAGTAAATAAGCAGTCACAGGCGTTACTTCAGAAGGTTTTGCAATCACGCAATTTCCTGCGGCAAGAGCTGGAGCTATTTTCCAAGTAAATAAATACAAAGGAAGGTTCCATGGAGAAATGCATCCTACTACACCTACGGGTTGACGTAAGGTAATGTTGAAAGCATTATTTTCCATAGCATGACTTTCCGATGAAAAGTTCATAATGGAGGTGGCAAAAAATCTGAAATTGGACGAAGCTCTTGGAATATCTACTTCTTTGCTTAACCACAAAGGCTTTCCATTGTCATTGGTTTCGGCAAGAGCCAATACATCATGATTTTCATCTATCAAATCAGCGATGCGATTGAGGATTCTAAATCTAGTTTCAGTCGAACTTGCCGACCATTCGGGAAAAGCTTTTTTTGCAGCGATAACGGCATTTTCAACATCAATAGCACTACTATTGGGAATCTGACCATAAACTTCACCTATGGCAGGATTGATATTATCGAGATAAGAATTGTTGGATGGTTTTACGAATTCACCTCCTATATAATTTTCAAGCTGTTGCGGTATCTCCAATTGCATGCGATAAAGGTAAATAAATTTCGGTGTGAGGAAAGTCTTTTTTATTCAATTAAGGTTGAAAAATTGATGCTTTTTTAGTAAAAAAAATTACCTTTCGGTCCTAAATTAATTGTTATGGCTATAGCAGCTCCTTTTAACCTCAAAAAATGGATTGATGAACATAGGGATTTATTGAAACCTCCCGTAGGAAACCAATGTGTTTACAAAGACGCTGAAAATTTTATTGTGATGGTGGTTGGTGGCCCTAATTCCCGTAAAGATTATCATTACAATGAAAGTGAAGAGTTATATTATCAGGTGGAAGGAGATATCGTTGTAAAAATTATTGACAATGGCGTCCCCAGAGATATCCATATTAATGAAGGAGATATGTTTTTATTGCCTCCCAAAACACCACATTCGCCGCAAAGAGGACCTAATACAGTTGGATTGGTGATTGAAAAAGTTAGAGAAACAGAAGATGATGGTTTCTTATGGTATTGCGAAAACTGCGGTGAGAAACTATATGAAGAATATTTACACGTCTCTGATATTGTAAAACAACTGCCTCCTGTTATGGAAGGTTTTTATTCAGATGAGCACAAACGTACTTGTAGCAAATGCGGGTCGGTGATGGCGCCGCCGGTGAGGAAAGGTTGATAAGTTTGGTGTTTGGAGTTTGGCGTTTCTTTGTTAACTACTGATTCCAAACATAAACTAACAAACCCAAACACCAAACGAGCGAAGCAAAACACCAAACACCAAACGCCAAACATTGTATTTCCATGAAAATCGACATCCACACACACATCATGCCTTCTTCAATGCCCAATTGGGTGAAGAAATTCGGTTATGGTGATTTTATTCATCTCGAACATCGCAATTGCAAGGCCTGTATGATGAAAGGAGATAAGTTGTTTCGAGAAGTGGAAGACAATTGCTTTGACGCAAAAGTTAGATTGAAGGAAATGAAAGACACTAACGTTGATGTGCAAGTGCTGTCAACAATTCCTGTTCTTTTTAATTATTGGGCAAAGCCTGAAGATGGACTAGAGACATCAAGATTTTTCAATGATCATATCGCAGATACAGTTATAAAGAAACCGAAAAGTTTTATAGGTATTGGCACCGTTCCATTGCAGGATATAGATTTAGCTATTAAAGAAATGGAACGCTGTGTAAATGAATTGAAAATGCCCGGTCTGGAAATTGGCAGTAACATCAACGGCAAAAACTTAGGAGACGAAAGATTCTTTCCTTTTTATAAAAGAGCTGAAGAATTGGGTTGTGCCTTATTCGTTCATCCATGGGAAATGATGGGAGAGCAGCAGATGCAAAAATATTGGCTTCCCTGGTTGGTAGGCATGCCTGCTGAAACATCTCGCTCCATTTGTTCTTTGATATTTTCTGGCGTATTTGAAAAATTTCCAAAATTAAGAGTGGCATTCGCTCATGGTGGTGGTTCATTTCCATTGACCATCGGCAGAATCGAACATGGATTCAATGTTCGCCCTGATTTAGTTGCCATCGACAATCCTATCAATCCTCGAAATTATATTGGCAAATTCTGGATCGATAGTTTGGTGCACGATAAAAAAGCAATGAAATTTATCGTGGAAGTGATGGGAGAAGATTTTATCTGCCTAGGCAGCGACTATCCGTTTCCGCTAGGAGAGCATCATCCGGGATTGCTGCTCGAACAAATGAAAATCAAAAAAGAAGTCCGAGAAAAAATGTTGTTTAAAAATGCATTGGATTGGTTGGATTTGGAGCCAGCATAAATGAATGTAAAATGTAAAATATCCAATGTAAAATGTAAAACAATAAACCCCAAACCCCAAACAATAACCCCCAAACAATAAACAACAAACAGGATTTATTGTCCTGCATTCTTCACCGCAATCCCTCTCACTGCATTACCCGCAAATTCCGAGAAAGCTTTTTTAGAAATATTATCATCACTTGCCATAATAGGAATACCCAAATCACCTCCTTCACGGATGCTTTGTACCAATGGGATTTGTCCGAGGAATGGAATTTCTAATTCTTCAGCCAGATTCTTACCGCCGTTTTTACCGAAGATGTAATATTTATTATCAGGCAATTCTGCAGGAGTGAAATAACTCATGTTTTCTACCATACCAATTACAGGAACTTTCAATTGTGCTTGTCCGAACATAGCGATACCTTTTTTAGCATCAGCCAATGCTACTAATTGAGGCGTTGTCACTACAATGACACCTGTTACCGGAACTGTCTGAATCATCGTTAAATGAATATCTCCTGTACCTGGTGGCATGTCTATAATTAAATAATCCAATTCACCCCAATCCACATCGCTTACAAACTGGCGGATAGCGCTACTTACCATTGGGCCTCTCCAAACGACAGCTTGTTTTTCATCAATCAACAAACCAATGCTCATTACTTTGATACCGAATTTTTCAATCGGAACGATTAGTCCTTTACCGCCATTTTCTTTCATCAAGGGTCTTTCACCTCTGATGCCAAACATAATGTGCTGGCTTGGTCCGTAAATATCGGCGTCCATCAATCCAACTTTAGCGCCACTTTCAGCAATGGCCAAAGCCAGATTAGCAGAAACGGTACTTTTTCCAACACCACCTTTACCGCTGACTACGGCAATGATATTTTTCACCCCACCCAAAATTGTTTTAGGATCCAATCTGTTCGTGCTGGTATTACTAGTGAAATTAACGGTTACATTGGCTTCCTTGTTGACCAACAATTTAATCGCATTGATACATGCGTTCATGATCATATCCTTCATCGGACAGGCAGGAGTAGTCAATACTACAGTAAAAGAAACATCATTTCCATTGATCACTACATCTTTTACCATATTCAATGTTACGAGGTCTTTGCCCAAATCGGGTTCCTGAACATTACTCAGTGCCTGCATGATTGATTCGTTGGTCATCGCGGATTTTTTTGTTAAAAATTAAATTGAGTCGCAAAAATAACCAATGAAGCACTTATTTTGTTTATCAATTACAGAAAATAACTGCTAGTTGGTATCTTTGGAATAATAAATTCTATAAACAGCAATCGTTTCGTTGATGAAAAAAATTATCAGACTTTTTATTATTGTCGCTTTTCTTTCGCCATTTGCTGTAAAAGCTCAATTTGAAACATTTAAAGATTCCGTTGTGCAGATGTTTGGTGTGGTTATGTCGGCCGATAGTTTAAGAGGATTACCTGCCGTAAGTATCATGGTTAAAGGGCAGAACAGAGGTACCATTTCCAATGATGAAGGTGTGTTCAGCATTGTAGTATTGAAAGGAGATAAAGTAGAATTTACAAGTATAGGTTTTAAACCTAGATTGGTAGAAATTCCTTTGGATTTAAAAGGGAATCAGTTCAGTATGATACAGTTGATGGTGACCGATACGGTTTACCTTCCGGCTACGATTATCAAACAACGACCTACCCGGGAACAATTTGAAAGAGATTTTGTGAATACTAAAGTTCCTTTTGACGAAATTGAAATTGCCAGAAACAATAACAGCTATGCAAAACGAAGATTGCTCATGTCATCACTTCCATCTGATGGAAAAGAAGCATCAGCTCAATACATGCAACAACAATCAAGGAAATTATATTATTCAGGACAAATAGCACCACAAAATATTTTTAATCCTTTCGCTTGGAATGAGTTTATTAAAGCATGGAAGAGGGGGGATTATAAGAAGAAGAGTTAAAGCCAATTTGATAATTTGATGATGAGATGATTTGGAAATTTGATGATGAAATAATTTGATGATTTCAAACAAACAACAACAAACACCAAACGCCAAACAAGTTCCCCCTTTGGGGGAATTAAAGGGGGCTACAAACATTTATCTATGCGCATCTTCCTAATCGGCTTCATGGGTTCCGGGAAAACTTATTGGGGGAAATTGTGGGCTGTAGAGACCGGTATGAGTTATTATGATTTAGATGATGTTATTGAAAAACAGGAAGGCATGTCTGTAGAAGCTATTTTTGAAAAAAAAAGTGAAAACTATTTCAGAGAACAAGAATCGGCTTTGCTTCGTACAATGGGTAAACAGGAGGATTGTATCATCTCTTGTGGCGGAGGAACTCCTTGTTTTGATGGCAATATGCAATGGATGAACGAAAATGGAACCACCGTTTATTTGCAAGCCAATCCGGTAAAACTTATTGAAAATATTTTGCTGGAAATCGATAAAAGACCTTTGCTCAAAAAAATAAATAAAGGAGAAATGTTGTTTTTCGTTGAACAGAAATTAAAAGAAAGAGATCCTTTTTATACTCAGGCCAAAATTACTTTGTCAGTTAAAGATCTCGATGTATCAAGCATTCGCGATATCATACAAAAATCTAAATAAAGCAGTTCTCAATATGCATAAAGGGTTTCTCAAAACGGCTTTTTTATTTGCGGCAACAGCTGTGATGCTAGGTGCATTTGGAGCACATGGTTTGAAAAAAATAATCAGCGAATCCTCTTTGCAAATCTTTGAGACAGGAGTGAGGTATCAAATGTATCATGCTTTTGGATTGATGATTGCGGCTATTATGTTTAATACTTCAATTCAAAAAAGAGTTTTATTGGCTGGAAAATTGTTTGTAACTGGCATGATCATTTTCAGTGGTTCTTTGTATTTTTTGGCATTAACAGGAGATAAGTTTCGTTTTGTAGGAGCCATTACTCCAATTGGAGGAACTTGTTTTATATTGGGCTGGATTCTTCTTTTCGCTGCTACTTCTGATAAAAAAATATCTTTATAAAATCTTTATTCACTCCCTATAGCAATCGGGTAATTAATATCTTTGCAAACAATGGCAAAAAAAGAAAAATCTAAATCCGCCTCCGGCGAAGAACTCAAAGAGGAAAAAATAGAAAAGGTAAGTTTGAAACAACTCATACAGGACGAACGTACCCATAAGATTACCGGAAGCATTTTATTGCTTTTTGGTTTACTGCTTTTTGTAGCGTTTACTTCTTATTTGTTTACATGGGATGAAGACCAAAGCAAGGTTATCTCTGAGGGAACTAAATTATTTTGGGGAACCGAAACAGAAGTCAATAATATGATGGGAACTTTCGGCGCCTACATCTCTCATTTTTTCATTTACAAAGGATTTGGTATCGCATCATATCTTTTCTGCTCCTTCTTTTTTGTGATGGGTATAAATATGTTTTTCAGCAAGAAAGTTTTTTCGATTTTCAGAAATCTTAAATACCTGATCATTGGTTTGCCTTTGATTAGTGTAACTGCTGCTGCAATTTTTGGAAACAATGCTTTCCCATGGGGTGGTGCAGTTGGTGACCTGTGTAAAGATTGGATGAACATGACCATTGGTAAAGCCGGAACATTTGGTGTAATAGCTATTTCATTTTTGGGTTATGTTATCTGGAGGTTCAATCCTGCTTTTGATAAATTATTTTCTAAAGAAAAAGATGTGGCTTTTGACCAAACAGTAACTGACACTGCAGAAGAAATTGATATAAAAAAGACCAAGCCTGTAACCAAGAAAGAAAAGAAAGAAGAAGAGGCAAAGTTGTTTGTTGAAGAACAACAACAGGAGGAAGAAGAAGTTAATCAAGAAGAGCCTGAATTAGTGGAAGAGAAAAAAGAACTGCCTGTTACGGTATTACCTGATAACAAGCCCAAACAACCTGTTACAGATAATTCAGGTCTTGAATTGGAAATCAAAACTGTTGAAAACAAGCCGGAAGAAACTGAAGAGAAAACCCCTGAAGCCAATCCAACAAAATCTAATTACGATCCTATTCTTGAT